>CAMDKN010000001.1 GCA_945901035.1 Gulosibacter massiliensis
GCGTGAGGAGCGTCAACTTCCCGTAGTCCGGTCCGGGATCGGAATTCGCGGAGAGATATCCGTAGAGGACGTTTCGCGAGTTCTCGCCCGTGGCTTGAGGGATGAACGTCGAATACAACGAGAAGGAGGGCGCGGTTGCACCGGGCATCTGCATCGTCAGGTAGTAGGGCGGTTGAAGTGTGGGGCTTTCGGGGGCCGAGACCGGGTCGTTCGGGGTAACCCAGGTGTCTTCCGCCGAGTAGAACGTTCCCGGATCGGTCACGTGATACGAACCCAGCACCTGACGCTGGACCTTGAACAGGTCGGACGGGTAGCGGATGTGCGCGAGCAGGTCCGCGCTCATTTCGGACGACGGCTGGAGCGTGTCGGGGAAGATGTTCGCCCACGTGGCCAACACGGGATCCGTCTCGTCCCAGCGATAGAGGGTCACCGAACCGTCGTAGGCGTCAACCGTTGCCTTGACCGAGTTGCGCATGTAGTTCGCGACACCGCTCGGAACCGTCGACCCGAGTGTGTAGGTGTCCAGAATCGCGGTCGAGATGTCGACCGGAGTCGAATACGGGAAATTGGCGCTCGTTGTGTATCCGTCGATGATCCAGACGATGCGCCCGTCAACCACGGCGGGGTACGGGTCATTGTCCAGCGTCAAGTAGGGCGCGACCTTGTTGACACGAACCAGGGGGTTTCGGTCATACAGAATCTGCGCATCGTCGGAAATCGCGTCCGACAACAACAATTGCTCGGACTGGAAGTGCATCGCGTAGACGAGTCGGTTGAAGAGATTGTCGAGCTTCGGCCCTCCGTCACCCTCGAAGGTGTACTTCGCGTTCCCCGCCTCGGATTCGGACGACGCCGACGGATAGTCGAGTTCCAGCGGTCCGTCAGGGCCCGTGGCGCCCACCACCGAATAGGGCGGCGACGATTCTCCGAAATAGATTCGCGGTTCGTAGGTTCCGAGCGCTCCGGTCACGGGAATCCCCGATTCGAGGAAGGTCGGCTGGCCATCGTCGTTGCGTTCGTTGCCGAATGCGGCCACGATTCCATAGCCGTGGGTGAACACCACGTGGTCGTTGTACCAGGTCGTCGCCGACTGACCGCTCAGGTCGAGTTCACGAAGCGCGAGGACGGTGTCCTGGGTCACGCCGTCGATTGTGTATCGATCGACGTCCAGGTGCTCCGGGAATTTGTAGTACTGACGGAACTGTTCGAGTTGCGCAAAAGCGTCCGACACGAGCCCGGGGTCAATGATGCGGATTTTGGCCGTGGTTTCGGCGTCCTCGCGCAGCGCGCCGGGCTCCGCCGTCGTCGTCGCGTCGTAGAGAACTTCGGTGACCTCGTCCAAGCCGAACGCGGCGCGGGTGCCGTCAATGTTGCGCTGAATGTAGGGCGCTTCGAGCGTTCGGGCGCTGGGATCGACTTGGAAACGCTGCACAATCCACGGGTAGACGCCACCCACGACGATGGAGGCGATGATGAGCATCGCGCCACCGACAATGGGCAAACGCCAGCGTCCGATGATCGCGGTGATCAAGAAGAACACGGCGACGAGGACCGCGATACCCGCAAGGATCTGGTGGCCGGGGATCGTGGCGGAGGCCTCGGTGAAACCGGCTCCCGCGTCGAGGAAACCTTCGGAGGGAGAGATGAGCGTGACGTATTGGTTCAGCCAGAGGTTCGCGCCCTGCACCAGGACGTAGAGACCGCCGAGAATCGCGACCTGAACGCGGAACGGTTTGGACACGATCACTTCACGGTTTGTCGAAATGCGGACGCCACCGTAGAGGAAACCGGCCACCGCACCCGCGAGAATCGACACCAACAGCGCGCCTTCGATCTGCGAAAGAACAAACTGGTACATCGGTAGGTCGTAAACGTAGAAGGACACGTCGAGACCGAACTGGGGGTCGGTCTGGCCGAACGGGGTTTTGTTGAGCCACTGGGACACAATCGGCCAACTGCTCGATGCTCCGACGGCAGCGAGCACGCCGACGACGACGGGGCCGAGGTGCATGATGAGTTTCCGCGTGGGCTCGATGGCGGCGCGATAGCGTTCAGCGCCTTCCGAAAGACGGACCGTCAACGGCCGCGTGCGATACGCAATGTTGAGGCTCAACCACAGGGGAACCGCAATCAGAAAGAACGCCGCAACGCCCACGGTCACGAGGGCGATCCACTGAGTAAACAGGACCGACGTGAATCCAGCCTGGTCAAACCAGAGGACGTCGACCCACACTCCGGCGAACGTCACAAAAGCGGCGATGAGCGCAAGTACCGCACCGATGGTGACAATCAGCGGTGAGCCTTGACGGAGCGACGAGGGAATGGACACGATTAACTCTCCTTTGACGTTTTCAGTTTACCCGTGAGTTTTTGGAGTTCACCCAGAGGTGCACCGAGGCAAATCATCGACACCGACACCCGAGGAGATGGCCGCGAGCGCCGCCATGGAATCGTCCAAGGTTCGAACCGAGATGTCGCGCAACCCGTCCGGGACACGCCCCGCGAGTTCCGCACAATTGTCGGCGGGGACGAGAAGCCACTCGGCACCCGAGTCCCGCGCGCCGTACGCCTTTTGGAGGATCCCGCCGATCGGTCCTACTTGTCCATCCGGGGTGATTTCGCCGGTTCCGGCAACGTTTTCGCCACCGTTGAGAGACCCCGGCGTGATGGTGTCGATGATGGCGAGTGCGAACATCATGCCGGCGCTTGACCCGCCCACGTCGGCAAGTGAGATGTCGACGCTGAACGGGAACACGTATTCGCCCCCGCACAGAATCCCGATGATGGGCGTCACGTTGTCGGACGGAGCGGCAACGACACCAACCGTCAGCGACACGTCATTTCCGTCCCGTTCCACGACGAGCTCGATCGAGTTGCCCACGCCCGCTTCTCTAATCACGGCTCGCAATCTGGACACGCTGTCGATGTCCACTCCGTCCGCACTGCGGACGATGTCACCCGGCTCCACCAGACCCGCCGCGGGGAATCCCTCCGTCGCTTCGGCGACCACGATTTCGGATTCGAATGGAATCCCTTGGTTGGTCAGAGCCGCCGCAATCGCCTCCTGCTGGGAATTCTCCATTTGGATCCTGCCGGCGTTCTCCGAATCCGTCTGTGTTGTGCCAACGGGGTACAACAGTTCCATCGGCAAGACCGAATAATCGGGTCGGAGCCACGCGGAGGCGACCTCCAGCCAGGACGGGTGCGAGGCAGGAGTGCCCGTGACGTACACGGTCAGCATCGACAATTCACCCTCGGTCGGGTAGGTCGGCGTGCCCGAGACCGCTATCAGCGGCGTCGACTCGCCGTCCTCGTTCTCCGCCGAACCAAGGGTGTTGTACACGGGACCGGGAGTTTCGATCACATAGGGGGCGGGGACAAACGAGAGACCGAGCGTCCCCGCGGCCGCAACGCCCAGCAGCACTCCACCCCAGCCTCGGCGACTCATTCGCGCGGGGCGGGCGGCGGTTTCGGACAGGTTATCGCTCACGTATTCCACACTATGTCACGATTCGAGAAGGTACGGTTGTCTCATGGTGGGAGACAATTCCGACGAGTTCCAGGAAATGTTGCGCAAATTTCTGGAGAACGGTGAGCACTTCGATATCACCGAACTCGCGAAGGCTGCGGGACTACCCGGTGACTCGGCGACAATCGAGAAAATGCTGGGACAACTTCACGACGCGCTCTCCACGGGGAACGAAGGAATCACCGAGAAGATGGTCCGCGACTCGGCCACCGCGGTCGCTAACCACAATTCGATTCCCATCGACGCCGCGATTATCAGTGCCGCCGACAACGCCCTCAAACTGGCAACGCTGTGGCTCGACGACACCACCGCGATTTCGCCGCTCACGGCGACCCCCGTGACCATGACGCGGGCCGAGTGGGCGAGGGCGACCATCCCCGTGTGGATTCAAATCTCGGAGCCGGTCGCCAGGTCCATTTCGACTGCGGGCGAACGCGCGCTCGGGAGCGCCGTTCCACTGGATGACGAGTCGGTTGCCACTGGCGCATTCGCGGCACTTCGCCGTCTGGGCGGAACCCTGTTTTCGCTGCAACTCGGCCAAATTGTTGGACAACTCTCGGCCGAGGTGCTGTCCGGTGGAGACATCGGGATGCCATTGCTCGACGGTGAATTGGAACACGAATTGCGCGCGGTACTCGTCCCCCACAACATCGTGGAGTTCGCCGCCGGACTCGATATCCCGCTGGACGACGTGATGCTGTACCTCGCGATCCGCGAAATCGCACACGCGCGGTTGTTCAAACATTCGCGGTGGCTGAAGTTGGGTCTCATCGCGAGCCTGACTCACTACGCCGACGGCATCTCGATCAACGCCGAAAACATGCGCGAGGCAATCAACGACGTCGATCTCACGGACGCCGAAGCACTCCGGCGCCTGGTGAGCGACGGAAGCCTGATTCCACCGAAAACCGACGAACAGCTCGTCGCACTCGGGCGAATCGAGACGCTGCTCGCACTCGTCGAAGGGTGGGTGGATGTCGTGTCCGACAAAGCCGCACATCGTTTGCCGTCGCACGGCGCCATCGCCGAGATGGTCCGCCGGAATCGCGCGGTGGGGCGACCGGGCGAGCGTGCGCTCGCGGGGCTGATTGGACTCGATGCTCGGCCGCGGCGACTTCGGGATGCGGCCGCGATGTGGCGCGCAATTGATGCCGCGGTCGATTCCGAGACACGCGACAGTCTGTGGAGCCATCCCGACCTGCTTCCGACGAGCGACGACATCGACGATCCGAGTGGTCTGATTGCACGGCTCACTGGCCCGCCGCGGACACCGGATGCAGTGGATGACGCGATTCGCGAAATCCTGGACGACGGAGCTGTGGACGGCACCTGACGTCGAATCGCGGCGCGTGAGACGATGCCTCGATGTTTGTGCGAATCGACCCGTCAATTCCCGTCGTGTGGCGGGACTCGGACACCGTCCAATTTGGACTCGATCCGATCGTGTCGACACTCGGGCCGCTCGGAATGGTCGACGCGCGGGGAATCGCCGAACTGGTTCGCGGTACGAGCCTCACGCGACTTGCGTCCGTGGTCGGCAGTGAAACCGCGGCGCGCTCGCTCATCGATTCGTGCGGGGACGTGTTCCACCGACCTGCCCGTGCGACCCTGCCGCGCCTCGCGGTCGTGGGAATTGCGCCGGGCAAAGACATCATCGCTCGAACCTGGGCAGGGGCGACCCAGTCAACCGTCATCGCCGAATCGAGCGTCGATCTGGCGGGCGCTGACGTGGATTTCGTGATTGTGGTGAGCCACTTCGTGGTGTCCCCGATCGACATCCAGCCGTGGCTTGGGCGGGACATCAATCACTGCGCGATTGTCTTCGGCGAAGCGAGCGTTCGTGTCGGTCCGCTGGTTGTCCCGGGGGAATCCGCCTGCATCCGGTGTGTCGAACTGACCCACGTCGACAACGACGCGACCTGGTCGGCGGTCGCACCGCAGGTGTGGCGACGAACCGCCACCGCCGATTCGCCCGCGCTCGCCGTACACGCCGCCGCCGAATCCCTCGGGATGTTCCCCATGGGCGGTGGCTATTCCGTGCGAATTGACGGACTCACCTTCCGTCGGGCGGTGTCACCCCACTCGTTTCACCCGGAGTGCGGGTGTCAGTTACTGGCAGCGACTCCGGAATAAATCTGCTTCGCGTGCGCACCGGACCCGAACGGCGTGACCGCTCGGCCCAACTCAGCGTCAGCGCGTAGCGCGCCCGCGTACACGCGACATAGGCGAGTCGTCGTTCTTCGAGCATCGGCGTATCCCCCACCGCATACGACAACGGGAACATCCCCTCACTCATTCCCACGACAAACACGGTGTCCCACTCGAGCCCCTTGGCGTTGTGCACCGTGGACAGAGTGACCGCCGAAACGGACGGTTCGTCTTCGTTGTCGGCACGGTGTTTGAGGTCCGCGGCGAGTTCGACCACGGTGGACGATGGCGGGAGCGCGGTGGCGATTTCGGCGAGCGCCGACCTGACGTTCCAGGCATGACGATCGACCGGATTCGCCGGAGGTTTCGACAACCAGCCCAGGTTTTCGCGCAAAATCAGTTCCATCGTGTCCCGTGCGTTTGCTGCCGGGTCGGTTTGCAGGCGACCGCGAACCAGAACAAGCGCCCGAATCACCGTCGGTTCCTCAAAGAACCGCAGTCCCCGAACACGAAACGGGATTCCGGCGTTACCCAAAACCTGTTCGAAGACGATCGACTGGGAGTTGATTCGATAGAGCACGGCGATGTCCGCGGGATTCGTGCCCTGCGCGATCTCGTCACGAATGGCGGTCGCCACCGCCGTCGCTTCGTCATCATCGGTTGCGGACAAGAGACCCCGTGGAGCGGGTCCCGACTCTCGGGCGGAAACCAGCTGCAGGGGCGATTGCGGAACAAGCGAATTGGCGAAACGGACAATCTCGGGGGTCGATCGGTAGTTTCGGTCGAGTTCCACCGTCGTCGCTCCGGGAAACTCCGATTCGAACGCGAGCAGGTGCTCGTCCGACGCTCCGGCGAAACCGAAAATCGTTTGATTGGGGTCGCCGACGACGCACACCTCAGAGTGCTTACCCCGCCACGCGTCCAGCAGGGCCCGTTGGACGGGGGAAACATCCTGGTATTCGTCGACCACAAAAAAGCGAAACTGTTCGTGAACTCGATCGGCGACCCACTTTTCCGAATTCAGCATCCCCAGCGTTGCGATGAGGGCGTCGTCAAAATCCAGATTGCGCTGTTCGTCTTTAATCTCTTCGTACAGGGTGATGAGATCCACCGCGCGGTCTGTGGTAATCCCGCTGGGCAGTGGCCGCGTCGACAGCGCGTCGACGTACTGGTCCATGGATAACAGCCGCACTTTGCGCCATTCGATCTCGGCAGCAATCCCGCGTAATTGTTCGTCCGATGCCCGAAAGTTGAGGCGCCCCGCGGCACGCTTGAGCGTGGGCGCCTTCGAACTGACGATTTTCGGCAAATCCCCGCCGATGAGGTCGGGCCAAAAATGGGCGAGTTGGCGCATCGCCGCCGAGTGGAAGGTTCGACACGCGACGCCGTCGACGCCGAGCGCTCCGAGTCGCGCTCGCATTTCCCCCGCTGCTTTGACCGTGAACGACAACGCGAGCACCTTTTCGGCCGTGTAGACCCCGGTTTCCACCCCGTGCGCGATGCGGTGGGTGATGGCGCGGGTTTTTCCCGACCCTGCCCCCGCGAGCACGCGAACCGGGCCGACCAACGCCAGCGCCACCGTGCGTTGGTTCTCGTCGAGAGAGTCGATGAGTTCGCTCAACGTTCTCCTCTCGCGTGGCGACCTCGGGCGGACGAAAATTCGCCTTAAAGTACCAATATGGCATTGTCCCCCATCATGCTAACCGCGTGGGCCGTCGCAGAGATTCCCACACTCGAAATCGACGGGTACCGCGACGCGTCGACAGACGACGTCGATCGCGTCGTGTGTCGGACGACCGACGACCGGGTCGTGTCTATTTCGTCGCCGCTCACGGCTCCCGCCGCCGAACTGCAGGATTCGGAACACCGCGTGGGTCAACTGTTGGGTGCGGGAGTGCGGGACCGGCTGCCGTTCGCGGTACCGCACACTCTTGCCGCTGGCTCACTCGACACACGTCGCATCGTTGTGACCGAGGAAGTGGGAGGAACTCCGTTGTCGTCGATCAAGGATCCGCGACCCGTGTTCCCCTCGCTCGCCACAGCCATCGCGGCGATTCACAGCCTTCCCGGCTCCATCGTGACGCGCAATATCGTTCCGACGACGACCTCGCTCGACAGTCTCCGTGACGCGGCGGGTGTTATCGACCGAGCGCATCAGACAACCAAAGTTCCCAGCGCACTTCTCGACCGGTGGGATGCGGCAATCGAGGATTCGGGCATGTGGCAATTCACCCCGACCATCACGCACGGCGGGATCACCTTCGACGACGTCCTGGCGGACTCCGGCCGAGTCACGGGAATAATCAACTGGGCGAACTGCCGGGTCGCTGACCCCGCCGACGACCTGCTCAACTTTTTTGGTCGGGTGTCCCCCGACGTCGCGGCCGATTTCATGGATACGTACTCGACTCAACGCCCGTCAAACGACCAGCGGCTCGCCCATCGTGCGCGATTCGCGTCCGAACTCGAAGTCGCACGCTGGTTGATTCACGGGACCGACACCCGGGACGAATCGATTGTCGCCGAAGCGGAAGGGATGTTGAACTCGCTTCTCGCATCGGTTGTCGATAACCCCGCGACGGACCTCGGTGCACCGCCGAAAGCTCCGACGACCCTCGTTTTCGGCGAGACGCAGCCCGCGCGACCCGTGGTTCCTCACGAACCACCGACGGACGAACCGCTCTAGCTATTCGATGGGCGGCAGCGCGTCGAGTCGCGCAAGGCGCTCTGGTTCGATTTCCCACTCCCAATCGTGGGCGAGGTAGTACAGCACCGCATCCACGTCGGTCACGTTAATTCCCAACCAGGTCGCGAGCGCTCGGCGATACAACACCAGTTGCATCGCTTTGGCGTCTTTCTCGTTCGCGGACGGCTTCGCCCCCGTCTTCCAATCGACCACAATCCAACGACCGTCGATCTGGTACACCGCGTCGATTTTGCACACGATGATGTGTCGTCCCCTCGGCAAAAGTATCTCGAGTTCGGTGTAGGCGGGGGTCAGATGGGGCCATCGCGAAGCGAGGTAGGCGTCTTTCAATTTCTGTATCGCGTCATCGCTCTCGGGAAGGTCGTTGGCTTCGTCCCACCCGTCGACGTAATCGTCGTCCACCGCACCGCGTTCAATCCACAGGTGCACCTCCGTGCCCAGCCGAGCGGCTCGGTAGGGACGAACCGGCACCGGTCGACGGGTTCCTTCGCGCACCGATTCGAGGTCCGTCGACCACTCGGCGTAGCGCGAGGCGGGGATACGAGTCGGAATCGTCGCGTTCCCCACTGTGTGGACGGCGAGCAATTGATCCATCGCCAGCACATCCGCCGGATCCACCGCAGCCGTGCTGGACGTAACGGCGTGGGCCGCGCGGTCATAGGCGGCTCGATGTTCGGCTCGGCCCAGCGCATCGGGTTTCGGCCACTCCACCGGAACGCCGTCTCCGTCCGGGTTCTCGGAGGGAACGGGTTGGACCGCGTCCTCGGGGATCAACCCCGCGGCGGTCAGTTCCTCCCAATAGGTGCTGGGAATCTTGGCGGTTTTGCCTTTGCCTTCGAAATGCGCTCCGGAAATCCACAATCGATGGCGGGCGCGCGTCACGGCAACGTACATGAGCCGACGTTCTTCGGGCAAGATCAACGCCCGTTTGAGTTGATCGGTGTAGGACTTGGATTCGATGAATAATTCGTCGATCGTCGCGGCGGCCTCCCAGTTGAAAACGGGCAGGTGCTGGGCATCGGAGCGGAACTCGTGCGGAAGTGCGCCGAGTTGTAGCCACCCCATCTCGTTTGCTGCTTTCGATTTGTCACCGCGCAGGGCGCCGTCAGCGGGGATGGGCGGTTGGGTCCATCGCGGAAGTGCGACAACGTCCCATTCGAGTCCTTTCGCCGAATGAACCGTGAGAATCTGAACAACACCCGGTTCGGGTTCGTCCGAACGCGGTGTCATTCGCTCGAGTCTTTCGACTTCGGACACCCAGGTGACAAAACCACGCAGTGACGGGGTCGTCGGAATGGCGAGGTACGAGTGGACCAATTCGTCGAACGCTTCGCGGTACGCGGCGGGATTGTGGTGCAGTGACGCGATTCCCTCGATGTCCAAGCGAAGTGCCGTGGCGGTCAGGTTCACCACGTCGGGGATCGACAGGTCGACATGCCGGCGAATCTCGTGGAAGAACTCGGCCGCGTCGTGCAATTTCGCCCATCCCTCGTCGGTGAACGAAACGGGTTGGTCGTACTGGCTCGACGTTTCGACGGCGTCGCGCGGGGTGTACCGCAACGAATCGAGTGCGTCGACGAGCGAGTCGGTTTCGTCTTCGACCAACGAACTTCCCAGCCGGGCGCGCTGCTCGCGCGTCGTGTACGACTTGGCGACATTGCGCGCGTGGTTGTGAAGCGCCCAGAGGTCGCTGACCGACACCTGCCAACGCGCGCCACCGAGCAATCGAACCAATCGTGCGCCTTTACCCGGTTCCGCCACCACCGACAGCGCACAATACAGGTCTGCGATGAAGGGGTTCCCGAGGATACCCGCGACCCCGAGCAGGCGATACGCGACCTTCTTTTCGTCGAATGCACGGAGAAAGGTGTCGAGATGAGTTCGCGTTTGGATGAGCATCGCCATGGTCGGCGGAGTCTCGTCGGGTTTGCGTTTGTTCGCGGTCGGGTCGAGCCGTTCGAGGAACCAATCCGCCAGCTGGTTCGCTTCGGCCGAGGTGCTCGGCGCAAAAGCGGCGTCAATGTCGAAATCGCTCGCGCCGGGGAATGACGTCAGCCGACCAACGTCGTGTGTTCCGTGGGTCGAACGGTGTTCCAAGAGTGTGTTCGCGGCCGCGAGAATCTTTGTCCCGTTTCGCCACGAGGTCGCCAGAGTGGCGACTTCTGGTGGCTCTTTCGTGGTGATGCCGAAGTCTGAGTAAAAAGAAGTGACGTTGGACGGGCTCGCGCCACGCCAACCGTAGATCGATTGATTCGGGTCCCCCACCGCAGTGACACCGTCCGCACCGAAAAGTTCGGCGAAAAGGCTCGTTTGCGAATACGACGTGTCCTGGTATTCGTCCAGAATGACGACGCGGAAACGGTCTCGATAAAACTGTTTCACGTCGGGGAACTGGTGAACGATACGGCGAGCGAACGTGACCTGGTCGGAAAATTCGACCACTCCGCGTTGTTTTTTCTCGAGAATGAAGTCACGCGCGAGGGGCATCAGCGCCTCGAGTGCACCGACGACCGCGAACTTGCTGCGGAAGGTGTTCATCACTTGCGTTTCTTTACCCGGCAGATCTTTCAGCGCCGCGACGCGGCGGGCATAGGCAACCACCGCGTCGTCATCGGTGACGTTGTATTCGCTGAGTTCCGCGGCCAGTCGAATCACCGCATCGACAATCGCGAGAAGAGAAAAGTCATACTCGCCGAGGCGCGGGTCGGTGCTTCGGGTGACCACGTCACGGGCGATGGCGAACGCCGTCGCCTCGGTGATCACGGGCGAGTCCGAATCCCACCCGATGCGGGCCGCGTGTTCCGCGAAAATTTCGGACGCAAACGCGTTGTAGGTCGACACCGTCGGGGTCGCAAACCCGTGGTCGTCTTCAGCGAGATGGTCCACCGAAATCCCCCTCTCCTCGAACTTGGCGCGATGACGGCGAACCAGGGCGATGCGTTGGCGGAATCGTTCCGCCAATTCGCGCGCGGCTTTTCTCGTGAAGGTGAGCCCGAGTACTTCTTCGGGACGAACTCCCTGAGTGGCGATGAGCCACAGTGCCCGAAGCGACATGGTTTCGGTCTTGCCGCTTCCGGCCCCGGCAAGGACGAGATGCACGCCGTCGCGGCTGAGGTCGATGACGGCCGCTTGCTCGTCGACCGGTGAAAACGCGAGGTCGAGAAGTCGTCCTAAATCCGCGGGGGTGATGTCACTGATAGGAACTCACTTCCGGGATTCGAACCCACGTGGTTTCCAGATCGCGACTGCCCGTGGGCGTTAGCGCGTCTTCGGGGCCCGAGAAACGTTCGGAGTGCATCGCGACTCCCATCGCGACAACGGTGTCGGCAAAGTCTTTCAACGCCGCCGCGTCCATGGCCGACTGTGTTCGCACGGAGTACAGAGCGTCCTTGGACGCCACGCGCGGGTACAGCAATCCGGCCGAGTGCAGAGTGTTCGCCGCGGCCACCGCGTCGCCCAACACCCCGTGGCTGAACGCGAGTTGGTAGGCCTTCAGTTGCAGGTTTTGCTCGGCGTCTTTGGCGGACGTCGCAGCTTTCGCCGTCTTTACGTCGATGATCGCGACGGAACCGTCGGGGTACTCTTCGACGCGATCGACGGTTCCCCCGACGACGATGGTCAGCCCGTCCTTTTCGGTCGTCGTCAACGTGATTTTCGTGAATTTTTCGCTGTCGAGCACTCGGCGTCCTTCGATCGCAATGTTGCGCACGTAATCGGCGAGCGCGTCGATCATTGTTCGTGTCGCCGTGAGCCACTGTTCGGCAAGCCACGGCGCTTCGAAGTTGACCTCGCCCCACTTTTCCTCCACCGCAGCCCACAACTCGTCGCGCGTCCCGTCGGGCGCAACTTCGATTGCGCGGTGCACGAGGGTGCCAATCGTCGCGTTGATGCCGGATGAACCGCCCGCAACACTCGACACGAACCAATCGAGCGGAGATTTCTGGAACCGCTCGAGGTTCGACGGCGACACCGGAATTGTTCTGTCCGAAAACAATCGGACGGGGGTGGCCCGCGGGTACCCCAACCAGGCGTCGGGATGAGCGCCGCGGACGTTAAGGCGAGCGAGTTCCTGGAGCGCGGCAGCGGCCCGGGTCTGGTCCGATGAGGGTGCGCGACCCAAAACCAAGAGGTGACGAAGGCGCCCCACCATTTCGCCGATACTGGCATCGATGTTTTCGGGAACGAAAACCCGACCCCGAGCGTTGGCGGCGGGGACGATTCGGGCCCGGTCCTCGTCGGGCGTTTTTTCCCCCGCGATCATTCGAAAAAGTCCGCTCGGGGTTTCATCCTCCGACTGAATTGCGGTCACGAGAAGCCTTTGCTTCGCCCGCGAGAGCGTCACGAGAAACAGCCGTACCTCATCGAAAATGATGTCGCGACGGGTGTCCAGCGTCGCCGAATCTATTCCCGTATGGGCCAGCGCCACGTCGTGGGCTTTGAGGAGCGCGCTGCGCGCGCGGGTGTTCGGCCAGACCCCGTCGTTGAGTCCGGCCGCAACGACGACCTCAAATTCACGACCGACGGTCGCGGCCGGAGTGCAGACGAGCACGGAACCCGATGTCGCTCGTGGTGACAGCGAATCATTCGGAATGGTCTGGCCCAAAACCCGGTCGAGGAAGACGGCCGCGGATTCCGACGGCACATTTTCCAGCGAGGTGGCCGCAACGGCAAACAGTGCCAGAACGGCGTCGAGCGATTCGTGCGCCTTCACCGCGCCCGGTCCAGCGGTGAGCGACATCGTCGCCCACGCGGTGGCCCTGTCGCTCCGTGACCACACCGTCCACAGGAGTTCATCAATCTGTCGATCGTCCACCGCACGCACGGCGCGAAGTGTTTCCACGATCCACCGAACGCCGGGTGCCGCGTACTGGACTTCCGTTTCGAACACGCCGGGTTTCGTCAGTACCTCCAGCATTAGTTCGTCCGCCATGCGATTGCCGTTCGCGGCGATTTCGGCTTTGCGCAGATTGCGTCGAAAGCGCCGGTAATCGAGAGTCGTGAGTCGGCCGAAGGGGCCGATCAGAAGGTCGTGAGCGACATCAGCGGTGAGCGGCTCGCGGCCAATACCGACACTGGTGAGCACGAGCAGCGACCACACGGCCGGATGATCGCGCAGAGGCGAACCCGTCGTTTCGGAGAACGTCGGAATCGAGAGCGAGTTGAGGTGTGTCACCATTGACTCCGCCATCGACCCGCTGCGAACCACGACGGCAATGTCGTCGTAGGCGAGGCCTCGGGCGACCGCGTCACGAATGTATCGCGCGATGATGTCGCGTTCGTGAGCGGGGGACGACGCGGTGGCACTCGCAAGGTCGAAGCCGGGACTCGATCGAGATTCGAGCGGCGACCCGAGCGCGGGGTAGGTCCGTCGAACCGCGGGGACGCCGCCGCCGATTGCCGACGCGACGTGACCGAGGATTGCGGGCATCGCGCCGGATTGGCGGTGAATGGTTGTCAGTGTGTGGGTCGGGGCCCAGGCAATGCTGGCGTCCTCGACGAACGTCACGCGACCGCCGCGAAAACCCGTGGTGGCGGTGTCGGGGTCACCCACCGCGATCACGGTTCCGCGATGCGTCGCCCACGCGGTCACGAAACGCCATTGGGCGGGGGTGAAATCCTGTGCGTCATCGACGACAAGCGCCATTCGTGGCGCGTCCAGTGCTGTGCCGGAAACGATCGCGGTGGCGCGGTCGACAAGTTCGGCGGGGTCGACCTGTCCCGCGCGCGAACGCATCACGAGACGTCGATAGGCGGTGAAAAATTGAGCCGCCGCCACCCACTCGGGGTTGTTCGAGGTTCGACCCAACTCGGCGAGCGCCGCGAACGGGGACTCGCTCGATTCGTCGACCAGTCCGAGGTCGCGACTTCGCGACAAAAGGTCGCGCAGTTGAGTGCGAAACTCGCGGAGGCGACGAACATCCGCCGTGAGGTTTTCTGGCCAGTATCCATCGGCCCCGTCGACGATTTCGCCGTCGAGAATTTCCTTGATGTCCGAGTCTTGGTCGCCACCCGAGATCAGGCGAGCGACGTAGCCCTGGCCCTGTTCGGCGCTGACGAGGTCGAAGGCGAGTGACGAAATACTGCGGGCGATCGGGCCTCGGGTGGCAACCGCCGCCGCCAACGCCACGCTGTCCCGAAGTCGCGTTGCGCTCTGTCGCGACGGTGTGAGAATTCGCACAGCGGATTCGCCGTCGCGCGCGATGAGTGCCGAAACGATTTCGGTGACGACCGTGGTTTTGCCGGAACCGGGAGCTCCGACAATCCGGAAATGGTTGCCCGTTGCCGCCGCCGACACTGCGGCGCGCTGTGATTCGTCCAGTTCGAAATTCGTCATTACCCACGACTGTACAACTCACCTCGGACACCTATTAGCCTTGAGACATGGACATTCGAATTGGAATTCACCACGCACCCCGCGAACTCGCGTTCGACACCGACGTGAGCGTCACCGACGTCGAACAACGCTTCGCTTCCGCGCTGTCGTCAAACGGCCTCGTTCGCCTCAACGATTCGAAGGGGCAGGAATATATCATTCCCGCGGCCAGCATCGCCTTCATCGAGTTCGGTACCGCGCAGGCGCGTCCGGTCGGCTTCGTTTCTTAGGCGGTGAGCCCGAGCGCGTCCATTCGCACCGAGTGGGCGGCAATGAGGTCGGTGAAAACGGGCTCGATCCCGTCCGCCAGCGCCACGGGATTATTGGCATGAACCAAGGCGCTTTCCGCCATGAGCATGGTGTCCCCGACGAGTCGCCGTGCCCACAGCGCGAGCGTGGGTCGCAGTGACGGCTCGAGTGCGATCCGTCGTTCCAGCTCCGCGCGTAACGCGTCAATCATCGTGTCGGATTCCAGAGCCGCGATGACGTCCCGCCGAATCGCCTTCGGCAGCCCCGCCGCCAGTTGCCGCCAGAAGTCCTGCAAAAACGCCATCGTGACCCAGGTGCACGCGACGCGTTCGACCCAGTTTCGCCCGCGCGTTCGCCGTTCGAACTCCCGCGTCGGTGCGATGAACGGGCTCATTGCCTCGACGCGGTCGTGTTTCGATCGCTCGAGGATGGCGGCGAGCCGCGAAAAGCGAACAAAGCACTCCTCGGCGACAAGTGCGAGGGTCGATTCGGCGTCGAGGTCAACGGCGTCGTGCGCGTGCCTCGCGGCGGATTCGGCGTAGCGCAGGAACAAATAGGCGCTCTGCCCGAGAAACACGACGGGCTCCGGTGCAAGGTCGGTGAACTCCACCCGAACCCCGGCCGACGGCGCACCCGATCGAACCGGCTTCTCGGTCGCAGGGACCGCCGCTCGTCTCCGAAATATGCTCGCCACGCCTCCAGCATAGAGAGTCCGAGCCAACGGGTAGACTAGGGATTTACAACCGATTGGGTATTTTGTGACTTTCCGTGATCTTGGCATCGACGATGACATCGCCGATGCGCTCGCCGCTCGTGGCATCAACGAGCCTTTCCCCATCCAAGAGCAGACGATTCCGCTCGCACTGACCGGCCAAGACATCATCGGCCAGGCAAAGACCGGGACGGGAAAAACCTTCGGGTTCGGCCTTCCGCTGGTCCAAAAATTGGGTCTCGACCCGGCTCCCGGAGTCAAAGCACTCATTGTCGTGCCAACTCGCGAGCTCGCCGTTCAGGTGACCGAGGACATGGAAATCGCCACGAGTAACCGTTCCACCACCGTCGCCGCGATTTATGGCGGTAAGGCGTACGAGGAACAGGTCGACAAAATCAAAGCCGGCGCGCAAATTATTGTGGGCACCCCCGGTCGTCTGCTCGACCTGGCGAGCCAGAAATTGCTGTCCTTCGCCAACGTCGAGATTATGGTCCTCGACGAAGCCGACCGAATGCTCGACCTCGGGTTCTTGCCGGACGTGGAAAAACTGTTTGCGCAGACTCCGGCTCAGCGCCACACGATGTTGTTCTCAGCGACCATGCCCGGACCAATCGTCGCTCTCGCGCGTCGTTTCATGTCCAAGCCGATTCATATCCGCGCCAGCGACCCCGACGAGGGCTTGACCCAGGCGAACATCACGCACGTCATCTACCGTGCTCACAACCTCGACAAAGACGAGGTCGTGGGGCGAATCCTCATGGCGAACGGTCGGGGCAAAACCGTCATTTTCACACGAACCAAGCGCAGCGCATCCAAGCTGACCGATGAACTCATCGATCGAGGATTCAATGCCGTCGCGGTTCACGGAGACATGAGCCAAGAGGCGCGCGAACGCGGAATGGCCGCCTTCAAGGCCGGGAAAAAGGACGTTCTCATCGCGACCGATGTCGCGGCCCGGGGAATCGATGTCGACGATGTCACCCACGTCATCAACTACACGATTCCCGAAGACGACAAGGCGTACCTGCACCGCGTCGGACGAACCGGCCGCGCGGGTCGAACCGGAATCGCTGTGACCTTTGTTGATTGGGACGACATGCACAAGTGGGCGCTGATCGGACGCGCCCTCGATCTGCCGCTCGAACCGGCCGAAACCTATTCGTCCTCGCCACACCTGTACACCGAACTGGACATTCCCGAGGGCACCAAAGGTCGGCTGAAAGCCACATCCGTTGTGCCTGTCCAGAAAACCACGAGCCGACCTCCGCGCCAGGGTGGAAACGCGGGTGGCTCGACGAACTCGCCGATGTCGGACAAGCCTGCCGGAGCAGCGCGCCAGCGCGACCGCCGCCGGACGTCGTCCTAGAACGCCAGGAACGCTAGGCCCGGACGATGTCCGAACCCGTGCCCAGCGCGGCGATTCGCTCGAACATGTCGGGATCGGTCGTGTGCTCACCGGGCAGGACGGGCTTCATCCCGTCGCCGTGGTAATCGCTCGAACCGGTGACGATGAGGTTGTAGTGGGCCGCGATGGCCGCAAGCCGCTCCCGCCCGAACGGAGTGTTTTCGCTGTGGTGAACTTCGAGTCCCGCGAGACCGCGGTCCACGAGCGCACCGAATTTGGCGTCGATTTCCTGGTCCGACAATCCGGGCCGCGCCAGCGACGCCCGTTCGGCGGTCCAGGGGTGCGCAAAAACCGGGACTCCTCCTGCCGCCAACACCACCTCGATGGCCCGCTCAATGGTCGGTGCGTAGTGGCCCACAAAATACTTGTCGTTGTCGGGCGCCAGAATCTCGTCAAACGCCTCACTCACCGACCCGACCACACCGAGGTCGAGCAGCGCACGCGCGATGGTCGGCCGCCCCAGCGTGCCACCCTCGGTGTGAAACGTCAGAACGAATTCGAGCGTGAGTGCGGGAAAGTCCGCCGATATTTTGGAGACCATCGATTCGAATCGCCACACGCGGTCATCCCGAGTCTTGCCCGCTTCCTCGACCAAGTCGGGAAATGTCGGATCGACGAGATAACCAAGCAGGTGAACGGAATCGCCCTCAAGCGACGCCGAAAATTCGATTCCCGGAACCCAGGTCATTCCGAGTCGCGCACAGGCGTCGCGGGCCTCGTCCCACCCCGACGTCGTGTCGTGGTCGGTGAGTGACACGACGTTCACACCCTGAGCGTGCGCGACCTCCATCACGCGGGTCGGGGATTCGACACCGTCCGAACAGGTCGAATGCAGGTGAAGGTCGATTCGCGGAAACGTCATAGTGCCAGCATAGTTTCACAGCGTGGCAGACTGTCGTGATGACGAAAGACTCCGCCGAGCGAAACGTGAATCGTTCCACGACACCCGAAAACTCTGCGTTTCACACGTACATCTCGGGGGACTGGGCGGATGCACCCGAGACCGTCGCCGCCGCCCGCGCGCAGGTCCCGTTTTGCGCGAAGCGTCGGGCCGAATTGTCCGCCGCCTTCACGGGTCACACGCTCGTGTTCCCGGCCGGACCCATGCTCGTCCGCTCGTACGACACGTATTTCCCCTATCGCGCCCATTCCGCATTCACCTATTTTTCGGGTTGGGGTTCCGACACCGTCCCGGATTCGGTGCTCGTGCTCACCCCCAACGGGCAGAATCACGACGCGACGGTCTACTACCGTTTCCCCGCGGGTCGCGGAACCGAAGAATTCTATTCGGACGCCGACATCGGCGAGTTCTGGATTGGTCCTCGCCCCACCCCCGCCTCGGTGTCCACCGAACTGGAAGTCACCACGCGCTCGCTTGCCGACCTCGACGCGATCATTGATAGTGCCGACGACACGTGGGTCATCATTCGCGAAGCCGATGCGTCTCTGACCGAACGCATCGATGTGGCACGTGGCGTGGGCGAGCACCGCGATGACGAACTCGCCCAGTTCCAGAGCGAACAGCGGCTCGTCAAAGACGAATTCGAGATCGCCGAAATCCGCCACGCCGTCGCGGCGACGGCGATGGGGTTTGACGACGTGCTCGCGTCGCTTCCCGATGTGGTTGCGCACCGGCGTGGCGAGCGCCTCATCGAGGGTACGTTCAACCGACGGGCGCGTGCCGAGGGCAATCAGATGGGGTACGAAACAATCGCCGCCGCAGGACACCACGCGTGCACACTGCACTGGATTCGCAACGACGGTCCTGTCCGCGACGGCGACCTCGTCCTGATGGACGCCGGGGTCGAGGTGGAAAGCCTGTACACCGCCGATATCACCCGGACGTTCCCCGTCAACGGCCGCTACAGTGACACCCAGCGCCTGGTGTACGACGCCGTCCTCGAGGCCGCCGATGCCGCTTTCGCCGTGGTCAAACCCGGGATCATCTTCCGCGAGGTACACGCCGCGGCCATGGCCGTCATCGCCCGGCACGTTTCCGAATGGGGCTTCTTGCCCGTTTCCCTCGACGAATCGCTCGCCGACAAAGGACAACACCACCGGCGCTACATGGTGCACGGCACGTCGCACCACCTGGGATTGGACGTCCACGACTGCCCGCAAGCGCGCAAAGAGTTCTACAAGGACGGCATCGTCCGCGAAGGAATGGTGTTCACGATCGAGCCGGGGCTCTACTTCCAGGCGGACGACTTAACCGTTCCAGAACGCTTTCGCGGAATCGGCGTGCGGATTGAGGACAACATTGTCGTCACCGAGGCGGGAGCAGAAAACCTGTCCAGCGGAATCCCCCGCACCGCCGACGCCGTCGAAGCCTGGGTGCAGGGTCGACGTTAGGGCGCGGCGATTTCGAGTGCCGCGTCAACGACCACGTTCCCGTCCGAGGGGTTTTCCCACGAACTCGTCGCGACCTGAATCCAGAGGTCGGTGAAACGCAGGTTCAGTTCCCAGCGCGGATAAAGGTTGTCCTCACTCGCGGGCAGGTAGGTGAAGTAGGCCGCGTCTTCCGCCACATCGGGAACGTCCACCGGCTCCATGTCACTCGATTCCCATATCTCGCTCGCCTCCGCCCACAATTCATCCGTGACCGGAACCCAATAGACAATCACGCCGGCGTCGGCTTCCGGTGGACCCCACGCACACGCGATTCCGCCGTTGTCGAGCGCTAGTTTCAAATCGGTGCCGTCGGCGGGGTCCCACGGCGGTGTGACGTCTTCTGCGCCGGTGAAACCGAGCCCGTCGATGAGTTCGACCATCTCGGGCAAATCACAGGACGACGGAATGACCGATGCGAGGGGCTCCGGCTCGACGGTCGGGGACTCGGCGGGTTCGACTGGCGCGGGCACCTCCGGCGCGGGCAGGTCGGGTGCCGGTGTCGGCGCGCACCCCGCGAGTGCAACCGCGAGGGAGGCGGCCAGAAGGAAACGAGCGAATCGGATCATGTCGCCATGTTAGTCCCGTCGGGTTTAGACGGACAAGGGGATTGACGTCCGGCCCCGCGGAGTCGCCGACTCGACCACCCGATCGACGATGTCCCCAAACGCTCGAACCGCGAGGTCCGTGGCGTCTCCGCGCGTAAACGGGACACCGCTGTCCCCCGATGCGATGACCGACGGGGTGAGGGGAATGCTTCCGAACAATGGAACTCCGAGTCGCGACGCCACATCGGCACCGCCGCCCTGCCCGAACATGGTGTGAGAAACGCCCGTCTCGTCCGTCCAGTCGCTCATGTTTTCGACTACACCGATGACACGCTGCCCCAGCTGGCGCGCGACCAGACCGGATCGCTCGGCGATGTCGCTCGCGCTCGCTTGCGGAGTGGTCACCACAATCACCTCCGCGGTGGGAACTAACTGACCGAGCGAAATCGCGACGTCGCCCGTTCCGGGGGGAAGGTCGCAGACAAGCACGTCGATGTCACCGAAATGTACATCGGACAGAAACTGGTTCACCGTGCGGTGCATCATCGGCCCGCGCCACGACACGGGGGTGTGAGGGTCGACGAACATTCCGATCGAAATCACGCCAACGTCGAACGCTCTCGGCGGCAAAATCATGTCGTCGACCTTGGTCGGTTTTTCGTCGGCGATTCCGAGAAGTCCCGGTATCGAAAACCCGTGCACATCGGCATCGAGCAAGCCCACCGAGAGCCCCCGGGCGGCGAGCGCCACGGCGAGGTTCGCCGCGACCGTTGATTTTCCGACACCGCCCTTGCCACTCGACACCGCGATAACACGCGTGAGGGAATTCGGTCCGAACCGGTCCTCGACCGTTCGACCGCCGTGTAACCGTGCGGACAGCGCGCGCCTCGCGTCGTCACTCATCACTCCGAGGGTGACGTCCACGGCGTCAACACCGGGAACGGAAAGCGCTGCGTCCCTCACCGCGGAATCGATATCCGATTTCTTCGGGCAACCCTCGATTGTCAAGAGCACCCGCACCTGAGCGGTTGACCCGTTCAGTTCGACCGCGTCGACCATTCCGAGGTCAGCGAGAGTTCGCCGCAGTTCCGGATCGACCACCGCGCCCACGGCCTCGCGAACGAGGTCAGGGCTTGTCATTGCGGGCCGGGCTGTTATCGAGTTCGTCGAGGAGAGCCCGAAGTTCCGAACGAATAAAATCTTTGGTCGCCACATCCTTGATTGCCAGGCGCAGTGCCACGACCTCGCGCGCCAGGTATTCGGTGTCCGCGAGATTGCGCTCGGCCCGTTGCCGGTCCTGTTCCATACCCACTCGGTCGCGGTCGTCCTGGCGATTCTGCGCCAGCAGAATCAGAGGCGCCGCGTAGGACGCCTGCAGCGAGAGAATGAGGGTCAGAGCGGTGAACCCGATATCCGCCGAGTCAAAACGAATCCCCTCCGGCGCGAAAGCGTTGTAGGTCATCCACAGCACGACAAAAATCGACAATCCGATCAGGAACCACGGAGTGCCCATCGCCCGGGCAACGGATTCGGTGAATTTACCGAATCGGTCGCTCGACCGACGTGACAGCCCAGCCCGCAAACCCTTGGGGGTGTTGAGTTGCTTGTCTACGGTGACGGATCGGCGCTGCCTGCGCGGAGTCGTCACTGGGGGTGTTGGCTTGTCCATGACTCACGCTCCGTTCGTCCGCTCGTTTTCGTAATAGGGGTTTCGCCAGTCGTCCGGCAACATATGGTCGAGAACATCGTCCACCGTGACGACCCCGAGCAGACGCTGTTGTTCGTCCACCACCGGGAGCGACACGAGGTTGTAACTCGCGAATGTTCGCGCCACCTCACCGAGCGGAGCACTGTCGAGCAACGGATCGGCGCCTGTGTCCAGAATAGTCCCGAGTTGTGTCTGGGGAGGGTGCCGCAGCATCCTCTGAAAGTGAACAATGCCGAGAAACCGGCCGGTCGGCGATTCGAACGGGGGAAGCGTGACGCACACCGAGGCGGCCATCGCCGGGGTGATCTCACTTCGCCGAATGATGGCGAGTCCTTCGGCAACCGTCGTTTCCGCGGACACGATGATGGGTTCCGTCGACATGAGCCCGCCGGCAGTGTCCGGAGCATACGAGAGCAGGAAGCGAACGTCCTCCGCTTCGTCGGGGTCCATCAGGTCAAGAATCTGTTCCGAACGGTCCGACGGCAACTGCGCCAACAGGTCGGCGGCGTCATCCGGCTCCATGTTGTCCAAAACATCCGCGACACGTTCGTCGTTCATCCCCGACAGAAGTTCAATCTGTTCCGTTTCCGGCATCTCCTCGAGGGCATCAGCGAGGCGCTCGTCGGACAGTCCTCCGGCCACCTCAATGCGACGTTCGTCGGGTAGGTCCAGGATCGACGCGGCAAGATCCACCGGGTGGAGTTCGGAGTAGGCGGCGATGAGATGCTCGGCACTCTGTGACTCCCCCGTCGCGCCGGAGGGAGTCACGTCGCCCCATCCCGCGAACACGGTTTGTGCTTTGCCGAACAGTGCGGAGGATTTCGCCCGACGCAAGTACAACTGCGAAATGTCCCACTGTCCGTTCGCATCGCTCTCGATGGCCACATCGTCGATGATGGCCGTACCGGAACCATCATGAAAGTCCATGGAACGCCCGATGAGTTCGGCATAAACCCGAACTTCACCCGCGCGCTGCTCGAAGCGCCGAATGTTGATGATTCCCGTTGTCAAGATTTGTCCGGGGCGAATGCTCACGACACGGTTGATGGACAGAAATACGCGGCGCCGACCGGGAATTTCCACGGTCAACCCCACCACCACCGGCGCACCCGACACGCGATAGGACACCACGACATCGCGCACGCGACCGACCCGATCGCCGAGCGGGTCGAAGACCGCACATCCGGCGAGTCGGGCAACATAGACGCGCGTCGAACTCACGTTCCCAGCGTACCCGCGGGGTGAGAGAATAGGCACGTGACGACTCCTAACCTCTTTTCTCGCCGGAAAGCCCAGCCCGACATTCCGCGAGGCGATGTACTCGTGTCCGCCGACACCTACGCCGACGCCCAAAGCGTTGTCAACCGGCTTGCTCGCGCCGACTACGCGGTCACGGATATCGCGATTGTCGGGCGTGAACTCGTGACGGTGGAGCGCGTGACCGGCCGCCTCACCTATGCCCGAGTGGCACTGCGCGGTGTGTTGAACGGAGCGTGGTTCGGCCTGTTTTTCAGCCTGATGCTGAGCCTGTTCAGCGAAACGTCGTCGACCACACTTGTCTTACCCGCTGTCGTCGCGATCGGTGCGGGAATGGGAATGTTGATTTCCCTCGCCACGTATTCCATCCGACGCCGTCGACACGATTTTTCCAGCGTCCAGCAGGTGCTCGCCTCCCGATACGAGGTCCTCGTGCCCGCCGGAACGGTCGCGGCGGCTAAACAGGCCCTCGCCGAATCGCCCCAGCCGACGTCTTAGGTCGATTCACCGTCGAAGGGTGTCGCGGATTTCGTCGTCTTCGGTCGGACGGACGCGGGCCGCATCGGCGTTGAGGTGGCCGGTGTATCCGTCAATGCATCACGAATGATGCGCCTCGGGTCGTACTGCCTCGGGTCCAATTTTTTCAGCTCGTCGAGTCCGATGTCATCACCAAACTCTTCTTTGAGGCGTGTTTCCGCGCCGCGAGCCATGTCCCGGAGTCGCGTGATCAGCCGTGCGAATTGCGCTGCGTATCCGGGGAGGCGATCGGGGCCGACGACGAGTATCGCAATCAACCCGATGAGGAAGAGTTTCTCGATGGTGAGCCCGAACGACATATGCCCAGAATATCGCGGAAAACCCATAGAGTTTATACACCCGAGGGAAAGGGGCCACGATGTTGGACGCAGGTCTCGCGCTCTCGTGGACCGAAAACTATGTGACCGAGCCAGCCCCGATTCGCGCGGCTCGAAACGCATCGTTGGAACACGGCGTCGAACCCATCACCCCCGCCGTGGGCTCGTTTCTGGCATCTCTCGTGGCCTATTCCAACGCACAATCAATCGTCGAGATCGGCACAGGTTTGGGCGTCGCCAGTCAGTGGCTACTCGCCGGCAACGCGGAATCACACCTCACGTCCATCGAAAAAGACGTCGATCACCAACAAAGCGCCAAAGACCTGATCTCCAGCGCCGGCATTTCGGGCAACCGCATCCGCCTCATCAGCGGTGAGCCGCTCGAGATTTTGCCCCGAATGAACGAAGCATCGTACGACCTCATCGTCGTCAATTCCACGGGTAAAGGCACCCTGGAATTGACGCGACACGCCCTCCACCTCGCGCGCGCGGGAGGCATTGTCGCGGTCACACACGCGCTCGTCGGAGGCGACGTCGCACAACCAACCAAGCGCGACGCAGCGACCGTCGAAATGCGAACGGTGTTGGGCGATTATGCCGTGGACGAGAAAATCCGCGCGAGCATGATTCCTGTCGGTGACGGAGTTTTGACCCTCGTCAAGCTCTAGACCGAGCGAACTTAGTTGGTGACTCCGTTGAGTGCCTCACGCAAGGCGACCGCTTCGTCGTCCTTCAAGGAGAAGACCAAGCGTCCGCCGCCCTCCGCCGGAACCTTGACGATGATGAGATCGCGCTTTTCGCGAATCGCTTCCATGGGGCCATCCCCCGTGCGTGGCTTCATGGCGGCCATGGCGGTACTCCTTCGATAAGACGTAACTTCTATTTTAGTCCCCAATTGAGCACCCACATCACGGTGGAGTCCAATCGGAGTCATCGACCGCCCAAAACCACTGCACCCAGAAGTATTGTCCGACGATTCCCAGTGCGAGGGACACCGCCGTCGCCCGTCTGCTTCGCGCAACCACCCCGGCGAGAGGGAACAGGGGGGCCAACAGGCGAAACAGGCTGGATTGTGGGAACAACACGACCACGAGATACAGCAGATACGACGCAGACCACGCGAGCGGTACCAATCCGATTCGGCGAGTCGCGGGCAGCACGGCGATGACGACGACCGTCAGTGCGATGGCGGCGATCACCCACGGTGCCGTTTCGGGGAACCACCACTTCGCGGACTCCCACCACCCCGTTCCCCAGACGTGCGACCCGTCCCCGATGTAGGGGCGGCGCCAGGCAAGCTCGGTGTCAAGGTAGGCGCTGGGGCGGCCCGTCACCACGCCGGCGATGGCCGGCCACGCAACCGCGGATGCGCCCGCAACCACGGTCAGCAGAATCAGCGGAACCCGGTCCTGACCCTTTCGCCAACTCGCCAGGGTCACCACAACGAGCGTGAGGGCCAGCGGAACCCCGAGAGGCCGGGTGAGTGACGCGAGCGGGACGAACAGTGCGACCATCCACCAGCGGCGTTCGACCAACCCCACGAGGGCACACACGAGGAACAACATCCCGAGCGACTCGGCATAGCCAACCTGAAAGACCGGGGCAATCGGGGCGAAAGCGATGACCGCGACGGCGGACAGAGCAGCAGGGTCTCCGAGGAATCTCCTCAGCAGTCGGTCGGTGACGACGAGGAAGCCCGCGAATGCGACGACCGAGACGGCGACCGAGACGAGGGCGAATGGCGCTCCCGTGAGCGCCATCAATCCACGGACGAGAAATGGGTAGATCGGCATGAACGCCCAGGCGTTTTCGCCGACCCGCCCCTCCCCATCGAGCGGCAACTCGGTCGGATAGCCCGTCTCCGCGATGATTCGATACCAGTGGGAATCCCAGATCCGCGAAAAATCGAACAGGTCCGGCTGTGCCGCGGTCCACGGATTTTCGGGTTGAGCGTTAGCGAACCACAGCAGTGTCGCCGTGGACACAATCCGAGAGAGGACAACAATCGCGGCGAGAGCGACCCACCGAGGAATGCTTCCCAGCGAAACGCGGCGGTTTAGTGACCGCCGAGCCACGCGCGCAGTCCCGTTTCACACGTCACGATGTCCGAAACGGACACGCGTTCGTCGTCCGCGTGTGCGAGTGCCGGATCACCCGGTCCGAAATTCACCGCGGGAATTCCCAGCGCGGTAAATCGGGCGACATCCGTCCATCCGAGTTTCGGAGCGATGCGTCCGCCCACCGCGGCGAAAAAACTGAGAGCGAGAGGGGATTCAGCGCCGGGACGCGCGCCCGCCGCTGAGTCCGTCACGACCACGTCACACTCGGGGAACAGGGCGGTGATGAACGCCGCGGCGTCGGCTTCGGATTTAGACGGGGCGAAACGGTAATTCACGTCGACCACGCACTCGTCCGGGATGACGTTCCCCGCGACGCCACCGCGAATCGCCACCGCGTTGAGCCCTTCACGGTAGTCCAGACCGTCCACCGTGACGGTTTCTGGTTGGAAGGCGGCGAGGCGGTCGAGGATCACGTGCGCGGAGTGAATGGCGTTGGACCCCATCCAGGCGCGGGCGGAGTGAGCGCGCACCCCCACCGTCGAAATCGTCGCCCGCATCGTGCCGTTGCAACCGCCTTCGATGATGGCGTTCGAGGGTTCACCCAAAATCGCGAAGTCCCCCGCCAACAGTTTCGGGTGATTTCGAGCAAGGCGCCCTAAACCGTTGAGCGCGGAGTCGACCTCTTCTAAATCGTAAAAAATCCAGGTGACGTCGTACACGGGGTCGACGAGATCTTTGGCGAGGCGCAGGAGAACCGCGACTCCGGCCTTCATATCGACTGTTCCGCGACCCCAGATGTTGTCGTCGACGACGCGCGTGGGCAGATTGTCGTGGACGGGAACAGTATCGATGTGTCCCGCGATGATCACCCGCTGCGACCGACCGAGGTTCGTGCGGGCCACCAGAGCATTCCCGTCACGCAGCACATCTAAATGGAGGCAGTCCCGAAGAAATTCTTCGATTGCGTCCGCGATGGACTGCTCGTCTCCTGATACCGACTCGATGTCACAGAGCGCGCGGGTCAACTGCACCGCGTCGAGAGAACTGTCCAGGTAAGCCACACCGCTAGCGTACAAGGACTACGGTGGAGGGGTGATGGACGAGACACGCGCGTGGGGCCACGGACTGGCGACGGTCAGCGCCGACGGGCTCGTCCTCGACACGTGGTTTCCGTCGACTCAGCTGGGTGAAGCACCCACCGATGCGGTCGGACTGGTCCCCGCGGAACTCGAAACCGCGGCGGGCCGCGACGACCGACGAGCCGTCGACCTTGTCCCCGTGACGATCGCCGTCGAGTTGGCCGCTCCTCCCGCGTCCACGAGCGACGCCTATCTGCGGCTGCACCTCTTGTCCCACCTTCACGTGCTTCCCAATGGGCTGAATCTGGACGGCATCTACGGTCAACTGCCCGTCGTGGCGTTCACGACCGCCGGACCGATGGCCCCCGACGAATTTACGCGCCGCCGAGTCGACCTTCAGCGCGCCGGAATCAGCATTCTGTCGCTTGACAAGTTCCCGCGCCTCCTCGATTACGTCATTCCGACCCGCGTCCGCATTGCGGACGCGTCGCGCGTTCGCCTCGGCGCTTATCTGTCCGCGGGGACAACCGTGATGCACGAAGGATTCGTGAATTTCAATGCGGGAACCCTCGGCGAGTCCATGGTCGAAGGTCGAGTCTCGCAGGGCGTGATTGTCGGAAACGGCAGTGATATCGGCGGGGGTGCCTCCATCATGGGAACCCTCTCGGGAGGCGGGACCCACCGCGTGTCAATCGGGCAGCGGTCCCTGCTCGGGGCGAATTCGGGTCTGGGCATTTCTCTCGGAGACGACTGCATCGTCGAAGCAGGGCTTTATCTCACGGCGGGGACAAAAATCACACTGCGCGGAGGCGACACGGACGGTCACATCGTGAAAGCGCGCGAACTCTCGGGACACAGCAACCTGTTGTTCCGCCGAAACTCCGCGACCGGTGTGGTGGAAGCGAACTCCCGAGACGGACACGGTGTGTCCCTGAACCCCGCCCTGCACACCTAGCGCGCGGGGAACTTTCGGGCCGGGGGTCCGATGTACACCTGTTGGGGTCGACCGATTCGCGTCGCCGCATCTTCGCGACCTTCGCGCCAGTGGGCGATCCACCCTGGCAAACGACCGATGGCGAAGAGCACCGTGAACATTCGGGTGGGGAAACCCATCGCCTTGTAAATGACGCCGGTGTAGAAATCGACGTTGGGGTACAACTGGCGTTCCTGGAAATACGGGTCGGCCAGCGCAATTTGTTCCAGTTCTTTCGCGATGTCAAGCAGCGGGTCCGTCACCCCGAGTTGGTCGAGAATCTCGTCCGCGCTCTCTTTCACGAGTCGCGCGCGGGGGTCGTAATTCTTGTACACCCGGTGTCCGAACCCCATGAGCTTGATGTGCTCGTCCTTGTTCTTGACGCGCTCGACGAACTTGGCGACGCCTTCAGCGGAATCGCGAATCTTGCCGAGCATCGACAGCACCGCTTCGTTTGCTCCGCCGTGCAGGGGTCCACTGAGGGCGCTGATTCCCGCCGAAACCGACGAGAAAATCGCCGCGTCCGTTGATCCGACCAGTCGCACGGTCGACGTCGACGCGTTTTGTTCGTGGTCGGCGTGAAGAATGAGAAGACGGTCCAGCGCCTTCGCCAACAACGGGTTCACCTCGTACGGCTCGGCCATCAGCCCGAAGTTGAGTCGAAGGAAGTTGTCGACGAACGACTGAGAATTGTCGGGGTACAGGAACGCCTGCCCGATGGACTTTTTGTGGGCGTATGCCGCGATGACCGGCAGTTTGGCGAGCAATCGAATCGTCGAC
>CAMDKN010000002.1 GCA_945901035.1 Gulosibacter massiliensis
CCTCAACCCGTTCCCGAGCAAGGGTGTCGTCTTCGGCGTACGTGACGAACAAGGCCAAACCGGGCACACCGCCACGACCCACTCGACCGCGGAGCTGGTGAAGCTGACTGACGCCGAACCGATCCGCATCGAGGACCACCATGGTGGACGCGTTGGGAACGTCGACCCCGACCTCGATCACCGTCGTCGCGACCAACACATCGATGTGTCCCGCCGAAAACGCGGTCATCACCGCGTCCTTCTCGTCGCCCGACAATCGACCGTGAATCATCTCGACCCGACGATTGGGCAGCGCCGCCCGAACGATCGGCAAAATCTCGGTAACGCTCGCGCGCGGTATCGGCGTCGGCGCATCGTCCACGAGGTCGGCATCGGAATCGGTCGTCGTCGCATCGATGGCCGAACAGACCACGAAACCTTGGCGCCCGAGATCAATTTCTTCGGACAGCCGCGTCCACACGCGCGACACCCAGGCCGGATGATCCGCGAGGGGAACGACGTGCGAGGCGATGGGTGCGCGGCCAGCCGGCAGCGTCCGAATCGTCGAGATGTCGAGGTCCCCGAACACGGTCATCGCGACGGTTCGTGGAATCGGCGTCGCGGTGAGGACGAGCACGTGCGGAGCGTCTCCCTTGCGCCGAAGAGTGTCGCGCTGTTCGACCCCGAAACGGTGCTGTTCGTCGATGACGACGAGCGCGAGTTCGTTGAACGTGACCGCATCGGCGAGAAGTGCGTGCGTGCCGATGACGAGTCGCGCGGAACCGCTCGCGACGGCGAGCTGGGCACGCTTTTTCACGGCGGCAGGCAAACTTCCGACGAGTAGGGTGGGGTTGAGGTCTTCCGCGAGAGCGCCGAGCGTCGCAGCGATGGACCGCGCGTGCTGGGTCGCGAGGACTTCGGTGGGAGCGATGAGCGCCGCCTGCCCACCGTCTTCAATCGCCGTCAACATCGCCCGAATCGCGACAAGGGTCTTGCCCGAACCGACCTCGCCCTGAACCAGCCGATTCATCGGACGGGCGCGGGCCATGTCGTCGTCGATTTCGGCTCCGACCGTCGTTTGGTCGGCCGTCAGTGTGTACGGCAACGCCTTGTCGAATTGCGCCCGCAGTGCGCCCGGAGTGCGCGGCATCGATACGGCCTCGGCGGCACGAGCGCGATCGCGCAGCAGTGCCGTCTGAACGAGGAACGCCTCGTGAAAACGCAGTGTCTCGCGAGCGGACCGCCACTGGTCGTGGTAGGCGGGACGATGAATGTGCCGAATCGCGTCGGTGTACGAATCAATTGCCCGCGCCACGCGAACCTCGTCCGGCACGGGGTCGGGCAGTTCCGGCAGTGTGTCGACCACCACACCCACCGCCTTGGCAATCTGCCAGGACGCCACCGTGCTCGTCGCGGGATAAATCGGAATCGGCGTCTTCGCCCACAGTTCCGCCACCTCGTCCGACACGGTGTCGTCCTCGTCGAACAATTCGTAATCGGGATGCGCCAATTGGCGCTGGCCGCGGAACTCGCCCACCTTTCCCGCAAAGATTCCGCGCGCGCCCGCGCGCAACGTGTTCGCCCGCCACGCCTGGTTGAAAAACGTCAGCGACAGTGTTCCGGTCCCGTCCGTGATCACCACTTCGAGCAGGGAACCCTTCCGGCCGTTCAAGGGACGGTTGTTGACTCGGACGACCTCGGCGACGATCGTCACCGCCTCTCCCAGCGGGAGTGAATCGAGAGCGGTGAGTTCACCGCGTTCGGCGTATCGCCGCGGGAAGTGTCCCAGCAGACCGCCGACCGTGTCGAACCCGAACGACTTCGCCATCGCCTTCGCCGTGCGGTCACCGATGACCCGCGCGAGCGGGGTATCGAGGAACGCGGTGGTGTCGGTCACGCTTTTACGCTACCCCCGCCCGGGCGTCCCGTTCGTGATTGCCCGGCCAGTCGCTAGCCTTGAGCCGTGACTCGAATAATCTCTGGCGCAGCGGGTGGTCGCACGCTCACGGTTCCCGCGACCGGCACGAGACCCACCGCCGACCGAGTGCGCGAAGCCGTTTTCTCACGGTTCGACGCCCTCACCACGGTCGCCTGGAGCCGCTTCCTTGACCTGTACGCGGGGTGCGGCGCGGTCGGACTCGAGGCGGCGTCCCGCGGCGCGGTGAGCGTCGACCTCGTCGACAATTCCGAGAAAGCCGTTCGCGTCATGACGAAAAACACGGCGCTCGTGTCACCCGCGGTGCCCGCGTGCGGGATTAGCGTGCATCGATCGACCGCTGCTGGCTACGTGGGGGCGAGCGCGAACACCTGGGACCTCGTGTTTATCGACCCGCCGTACGATCTGGCCAACGACGCTGTCGTCGCGGTTCTCGTGTTGTTGCTCCCGCGGCTTTCGGCGGATGCCATCGTTGCGGTCGAACGGGCCAGTCGCGACCCTGAGCCCGTCTGGCCCGCTGGTTACCGAGTCCTCGCACCGAAGGATTACGGAGAGACGCGCGTTTATTGGTTGGATGTCGCCTATTGGTTGGATGCCGACGAATAGTCCGCCAAGGGGTCCCAACCGCCGCGACCCTCGAACAACACCCCGTCGACCATGACGCCTGAGCCGGGGGCAACACGACCGATCACCCGAAACTCGGGCGGAATCGTGGCGTTCACCGGGAAACACGCCAGCATCGCGTGGTCTTCTCCGCCCGTGAGGGAGTCGATGTCCCCCACCGCGGCGAGATCGAAATCGATCGCGACGTTACTCGCCGTCGCAATACGGCGCGCGTCCAACACCAAACCGTCGCTAATGTCGAGCATCGCCGTCGCACCGGCGAGCGCCGCCGACCGTCCCGCGGCGATGGGCGGTTCGGGCCGCAGTTGTGCGGCCACCTCGGTCGGATGCGACGCCCACGCCTCGGCAACCGCGACCGGGTCCACCGTGCCGTCAGGGGCCACCGCGCGATCGAACAAAATATCCAGCCCGCGCTTTGCATCACCCAGGGAACCCGCAACGGCGACACGGTTCCCGATGGTCGCGCCGGAACGCGTGACGGGCTCGGTTCCGTCAAATTCACCCAGAGCCGTCACCGCGAGCATCACCACGGGCGCGGTGGACAGGTCGCCTCCGACCACTCCGCAGCCGGGCGCGAGCGCGGTCGCGGCATCGTGAAAGCCGCGGGCAATGTCCTCCAGAAAGGCGACAGTCGTCGAGGGCGGAGCGGCGAGCCCAACCACAAGCGACGTCGGGGTTGCTCCCATCGCGGCGATGTCCGCGAGGTTCGTCGCGCACGCTTTCCACCCGATGTCGTACCCGGTGGACAGCCCGATGCGAAAGTCGGGACCTTCGATCATGAGGTCGGTCGTGACCGAGACGCGACCATCGGGGACGGTCACGACGGCACAGTCGTCACCCGGTCCCAGAAGCGTCCGGCGGGACGCGGGCAACAACGGGAAGATGCGAGCAAGAGTTGCGCCCTCGCCAATGTCCCCGATAGTCACATCCGCCTCGTTCACGGTTCAACGGTAGCCTGAAACAGATGCGCACACGACTCCTTCTCCCCAGCCTCGCCGTCATCGGCGCGCTCTCGGGGTGCGCGACCGCGGTGGTTGTGAAGCCCGCAGAACTCGCCAACGAACCCGCCTGTGCCGAGGTGATGGTCCGCCTTCCCGATGTCGTCGCGGGCGAGACTCGTCGATCCACCAACGCCCAATCCACCGCGGCGTGGGGCAATCCAGCGGCCGTCATTCTGCGATGCGGTTTACCCGATCAGGGGCCCTCGGCACTCCCCTGTTTCACGGTCGACACCATCGATTGGCTTCGGGACGGCGCGGGCGACCCGTCGTTCACGTTTTTTGCATACGGGCGCGCGCCCGGGCTCGAGGTCATTATTGACTCGACGCTCGTGAGCGGCACGGCGGCGCTGTCCGACCTGGCATCGGCGGTGGGTGCTCTCGCGGCGGAGCGCTACTGTCTCGACGCAACCGATGTTCTCGGCAACTAGCCGAGTCCGAGAAGCTTGGACGAGATGCCGCCGGCCGCGCGGAGCGCAACACCGCCGCCGTGACCCGCCTGCGGGAAGACGACGCGACGGTCGCGGGCCTCGAACAGCGCATCGCGCAACACCGTGAGCGCCGGGTGTTTCGGAGCCCACAGGTACAGCGACAGAGCGCCGGGGATCGAGTTCACTTCGTTCACGAACAACTCGCTCTTTTTCTCGTCCAACAACAGGTCGACCCGAACAAGTCCCGTGAGGCGCGTCACGTCGGCAACCGCGCGGGCAAGCTCCGCGGCACGTTCGTGAATCGCGGCGGGATAGTTCGCGGGAAACTCGCGCGGCGCACTCGACAGCCCTGCGTCTGTGCCCGAACCTCCGGCGAGATACTTCTCTGCGTAGGAATACAGCCCCGCGGTGTCGCCACCGCGCAGCGGCTTCTCGAGGTCCGTCAATTCGAGGGTGGGAAAAGTGCGGAACCCGATATTGAGGTCTACGAGGTGCGGCAGGTACGGCTCGAGCACTGCTCCGTTTTTCAGATGCGGACTGTTGACCGCGAGCGCCCGTGCCGACGGCAGGTCCTCGGCGATTTCAATCCCGATGGACGACCCACCGAACCGGGGCTTCACAATGTAGGGACCCGCGAATCCGGGATCCGACTGAACCGACACGGCTCGGCGCGCGAGGGTCGGGATTCCGGACACCTCCATCAAGCCGGCGAACGCAAGTTTGTCCATTCCCACCGCCCCCGCAAAGAGGGTCGAGCCGGTCGCGGGGATTCCCATGGAGTCGAACAGAGCCGCAGCGCCACCGCCCTCACCGGTTCCGCCGTGGAAGCACAACAGCGCGGCGTCGATGTCGAGCGCACCGTTGCCAAACGATTTCTTGGCAAAAAAACCGGGGTCCGGAGCCAGTCGAACCTCGAGCGATTTCGCGGACTTCGGGGCGCCTTCGAGGTAATCCTTGGCTTCGGTCCCGTTGGGGACAAGGAACCATTCACCGGACGGTGCCCAATAGATCGGGTGAACCGTGTCGCCGCTCTCCGTGAGCACTCGTTCTGCTTGCAGTCCGGTCAAAATCGAGATTTCATGCTCGGGGCTCGGCCCGCCAAAAACCACGGCCCAGGGGCGTGAGGCGTTCATCGGATTCCCGTCTGGCTCCCCTGCCCCGGAAGCCGCCAATTACGCGTAATGATCGGGCAGGTCGTTTTCGACAAGAATAACGCCCGAAGCGCCCGCTCTCGTGAGGGCCGCAGCCATGGCGGCGGAACGGTCGGGAAACAGTTGCGCCTGAGGATGCCCCGACACGAGTGCTTTGCGGTTCGTGTACCCGACGACAAACAGCTCCGCCTTCGCCGCTTTCACCCGCGCTGCGAGAGCCGCGTTGCGCTCGACCTGAAGGTGACCGAGTTCGATCATTCCGGGGGTGACCACGATGAACGGTCCCTTGCGACTCTTCGCCATCGCCGCACCACCGTCGACCGCGCGAGCGGCTCCCACTGGATTCGCGTTGTACGAGTCATCGATGATGAGAGCGCCGCTGGGCGCCGTTTGCGTCTCCGCTCGGTGCGCCGCCGTTGGCAGTGCACCGAGTCGTGGCGCCATGAGCGCGAGAGGCACGTCCAGTGCGTGAGCGATTCCGACCGCGACGGCGACGTTGACCGCATGGCCGACGCTCGCGATGGTGACCGGCACAGTGTCCGTACCGATGGTTACGGTTCCCTTTTTCGGATCGACCGTGACGTCCGCGGCCGCACCGGCACCGCTCACACGGATGACGCGCTTGCCCTCTGACGCGCAGCGCGTTGCGAGCGCCGCAAGGTCCGGGTCGTCAATGGGTAGCACCACGGTCTGCGCGTTTTCGACAATCTCGCTTTTGGCCCGCAGAATCGACGCGCGGCTTCCCATACGTTCGAGGTGGGCCTCGCCGATGGTCGTGATCGCCGAGATTTCGGGCGGGAACGATTTCGACAGTTCCCGGATTTCACCCTCGCCGAAGATGCCCATCTCGGCCACAAAAACCTCGGTTCCGGGGGTCAATTTGTCGTTGACCGCCCGCGCGAGTCCCATCAGGTTGTTGAAGGACGCGGGGCTGGGCACAACGGAATACTTGACGGCCGCGAGGTGGGCGATGTAACCCTTGGTCGATGTCTTGCCGTAGGACCCGGTGACGGCGACAACGCGCGGGTTCACCTGCCGCAACTTTTTCTGCGCCGCGACCAGCCACTTCTTCGACAACGCTTTTTCCATTGGGGCCGCGATGCCGAGCGCGAGGTCCATGACGACCGGAGCGAGGAACGCGAACACGACGACGCCGTAGGACAGGCTGAGAGCGCTGATGGTGGCGAGAATCGCCCACGACAGTGCCAGCCACAGGACAGCGAGTCGACGAAGACGCGATGTCCATTGCAGCCGAGAGGAGGTACCCCGAAAGCGCAGTCCCCACGGCCACCAGATGACGATGAGATAAATCACGACGGGCACTCCGACGGCCCGCCACACCGAGTCCTCGGCAAGCACCGGAGCCGCGAACTCGATCACGGCCGCGGCGAGGATGGGCCACCAGGACACCGGCCGGGCGGTTCCCCACCCAAACGCAATTCGTCGGGTCCAACCGGCAACGTAGTGCTCGCGTTGGGCGACGCGAAGCCATTTGATTCCCACGACCACGGGCAGAGTCGCCACGATTGCCCAGAACACGATGTCGGTCATCCGAGCGCCTCCTCGACGGCCGCCCGAACGGCAACGCCCAATGTCGGTGTCAACAAGTGCGCCTCGTTCGGAACGACAGTCCACCGCGCCCCGCGAATTCGTTCGGAGGCGATTTTTCCCGCCGCGGTGGGGGCCGCCGTGTCGTGCTCGCCCCAGACCAGCCACGCGGGCGTAGAGATGCGCGCGAGATCGGCGTCGTAGTTTTCGTTGACGGTTTTCACCAGGATGTCCCGCAGAATTCCCTGTGCCGCGTTGTAGTCGGCACTTCCCAATTTTTTGCGACGAGACTCCAACACCGCGTCGGGTACAACACCGAGACGGTGGAGTGCTTTGACAATGCGATACGACAGCGATGGTTTCGCCGTCGGCGTCATGCGCACGAGCGGAGCGCCCGTCAACACCAGCGCCGAAACGAGCTCGGGACGCGATGCCGCCAGCCGGACGGCGATACGCCCGCCAAACGAGTGCCCGACGAGAACGACGGGACCGATCGGCTCAATCGCGTCGGCAACCACGCGCGCGTAATCCTCTGTTCCCCAGACCGTGTCGGGTGCTGCCGTCGGACCGAATCCCGGCAAGTGAATCGCCAGAGCGTCGAGACCGGCCAAAATTTCCGTGAAATCCGTCCCGGTTCTACCCCAACCGTGCAGCGCGACAACGCGCGCGGGCAATCCGCCGATTCGTTCGGCGAGCACCCGACCGTCGGCCAGAGCTTGGATTGCCACCTTATTCCTCCGAGGGGATGGCCGAGTTGGTCGCGAGGTGCGGTGCGAGCTCCCGCGGGTCGAGCGTTCCCTTGAGCACCTGTTGCACTTGCGACACGATGGGCATCGAGACCCCCGTTGCGGCGGCGATCGTGAGAATCGGGTCGACCGACGACAGCCCCTCCGCTGTCTGGTCCATCTGTCGAATCACCATCTCGAACGAATACCCCTGTCCCAGCAATCGCCCCGCTGTGTTGTTGCGCGAGAGCGGCGATTCGCAGGTTGCGATGAGGTCGCCGAGTCCGGCCAGTCCCCACATCGTTTCGGGCTTTGCGCCCTGTGCGGCGGCAAACGCGGACAGTTCGGCCAGTCCGCGGGTAATGATCGACGCCTTCGTGTTATCGCCGTATCCGACTCCGTCGGCGATTCCAACGGCGACCGCGATGAGGTTTTTCAAGACCCCACCGAATTCGGTTCCGATGACGTCGGTGTTGGTCAGGGTCGTGAAGTAATCGTTGTGGCACGTCGCCGCGATCGTCACCGCGGTCTCGAGGCTCGTCGACGACACCGCCGACGCGGTCGGCTCTTCTTTCGCAATCTCGAGCGCCAGGTTCGGCCCCGAGACCACCGCGATGCGACTCTCGTCGATGCCCGTGACCTCTCGAATCACTTGACTCATTCGAAGGCCGGTGGCACGCTCCACGCCTTTCATCAGCGACACGACGGGTACGGCGTCACCGAGTTTTCCGGCCACGTTTTCGAGAACGGACCGGAGGACCTGCGATGGCACCGACAAATAGACTTCGTCGACACCGTCGAGTGTGTCCTCGAGCGACGTCGACGCGGTGACCGAAAGCGGGAGGGTCACTCGTTGGAGGTACTTGGTGTTGCGGTGTGTTTGATTTATTTCGCGCGCGATTTCGTCGCGTCGCGCCCACAACCGGACGTCCGCGCCGCCGTCGGCGAGCACCTTCGCGAAGGTGGTTCCCCAGGAGCCGGCGCCCAGAACAGCGACCGTTGTCACTTAAACTTCCCCGTCGTCGTCTGGTTATGCTCGGCGGGATCCCAGCGTTTGGTCGGGGGCTTTTCGCCGCGCAACTGCCCCTGAAGTTCGGCGATCGCGTTCATCAGAATGTTGGTCGCCGTGTTGAGCAACTTTTGGTCGATGGGCTTGCCTCGGAACGCCGCCAGGTCGATCGGCTTGCCGATGAGGATGGTGATGGGAGTGGGCGGGAAAAACTTGATTCGGCCCGAATAGCGCGGCATCAGAATCTGAGTCCCCCAGTGCGCCGCGGGGATGAGTGGAATGTTGGCGTCCAGCGCCATTCGCACCGCACCCGTCTTTCCCCGCATCGGCCAGAGGTCGGGGTCTCGCGTGAGAGAACCTTCGGGGTAGACGATGAGACCGCTACCCGTGTCCGCCAATACGCGAGCGGCTTTCATCGGTCCCAGCGCACGCTGCTGACCGGAGCGGTCGACCGGAATTTGCCCCAGCCCCCGCAAAACACTGCCCAGCACCGGCACTCGAAACAGTGATTCTTTGGCCATGAAACGCGGTGCACGTCCCGCTTTCCACAATCCAACGCCCATGATCACGGGGTCGATTGCGCTGAAGTGACAAGGGGCGAGAATGAAGCCGCCCGTCGCCGGGACGTTCTCCGCCCCGCGCAGAGTGATTCGCGAAATGAGTCCGACGAGCGGCAACGCAAAACCCGCGGTGATACGCCACCGCGCAGATTTTTCGCTCGTCACCATCGTGTGCTCCTTCTTGCGAAAGCCTAGTCCGCGAGTTCAAAGTCGGCGCCGAGGTCACGAAGCTTGTCGATGAAGTGCTCGTAACCGCGCGCGATGATGCCGACGTTGCTGATGGTGCTTGTGCCTGACGCGGCGAGTGCCGCGATCAAGTGCGAGAATCCGCCGCGAAGGTCCGGTACCCGGATGTCGGCTCCGTGCAACGGAGTGGGTCCGATGATGACCGCCGCTTGTTCCAGAGCACGGCGCGGCACACGACGGGTGATCGACGCGATTCCGTCCTGATGCACGACGATGTTCGCCCCCATTTTGTTGAGCGACTCGGTGAACCCGAAACGATTTTCGTACACGGTTTCGTGGATGATCGAGGTGCCTTCGGCTTGCGTGAGCGCTACGACGAGCGGTTGCTGCCAGTCCGTCATGAACCCGGGATGCACGTCCGTTTCGACGACGACCGGTTTGAGTTTCCCGCCCGGGTGTCGGAACCGAATCCCGTCTTCGTGGACGTCGAACTCTCCGCCGACTTTGCGGAACACGTTGAGGAACGTCAAGAGTTCCTGTTGACGCGCGCCGACCACGAAGATGTCGCCCTTGGTCACGAGAGCCGCGGCAGCCCACGACGCTGCTTCGTTGCGGTCAAACAGCGAACGGTGTTCGAACCCGTGCAGTGTGTCGACACCCTCGATGTAAATCGTGCGATTCGGTTCGATCCAGATGATGGCGCCCATCTTCTGCAGAATCGCGATGAGGTCCATGATCTCGGGTTCGATGGCCGCGTTCTTCAACTCGGTGACGCCCACGGCGCGGACCGCGGTCAACAGCACCTGTTCGGTCGCCCCGACCGACGGGAACGGAAGTTCGATGTGCGTTCCCTTGAGGCGCTCGGGTGCGGTGAGGTGAATCCCCTGCGGTTGCTTGGTGACGATCGCCCCGAACGCGCGAAGTGCATCGAGGTGGAAGTTGATGGGGCGGTCGCCGATTCGACACCCGCCGAGGTCGGGAATGAAGGCCTCACCCAATTGGTGCAACAACGGCCCACAGAAGAGAATCGGGATTCGACTCGAGCCGGCGTGTGCGTCGATTTCGGCGAAGTGTGCGCTCGTGACATTGGTGGGGTCGAGTGTCAGTTCACCCTCGGCGGAGTCCGTGACGTGAACGCCGTGTGCCTCGAGAAGCCCCCGAACGATGGCGACGTCGGAAATGTTGGGGACGTCTCGCAGAATCGACTTCGAGTCACCGAGCAGTGAGGCGACCATGGCTTTGGTGACGAGGTTCTTGGCTCCTCGCACGTCCACGCGGCCGTGCAACGGCTTACCGCCGCGGATGATGAGCGTGTCGACACCGAGGCCGACCTTGGCTCCTTGGCGACGTGCGTCGTCGTCGTGGGCGGTCATCGTGCCGGCAATGTGGTCGGGCGCCACGATTCGCGCTGCGATTCGAAATCATCGATGGCGGTCGTGTGACGCAGTGTCAACCCAATGTCGTCCAAGCCTTCCATGAGTCTCCATCGCGTGTAGTCGTCAATGTCAAAGGGGTTGGTCACGTTTCCACACGATACCGTTCGTTCGGCCAAGTCGACGGTGACCTCCGCGCCGGGGTTGGTCTCCAGTTCGAGCCAGATGCGCGCGACCACGTCTTCGGGGACAACCGCTGTCACGAGTCCTTGTTTTCCGGAATTTCCTCGAAAGATGTCACCGAAGCGGGAGGCGATAACCGCGCGGAAGCCGAAATCGCGCAAGGCCCACACCGCGTGTTCGCGGGATGATCCCGTTCCGAAGTCGGGGCCCGCAACGAGAACAGATCCGCGCGAAAAGGGTTCGCGGTTGAGAACGAAGTCGGGGTCTTGACGCCAGCTGTGGAACAGGGCGTCGTCAAAGCCCGTCTTCGTGACGCGTTTGAGAAACTCGGCCGGGATGATCTGGTCGGTGTCGACATTGGACCGACGCAGCGGGACTCCGATGCCGGTGATGCTCGAAATCTTGTCCACGGCTAGTTCACATCCCACGGGCTCGACAGCGTCCCCCGAATCGCGGTCGCGGCGGCGACCAACGGTGACACAAGGTGGGTGCGGCCGCCCTTGCCCTGACGCCCCTCGAAATTACGATTCGACGTCGACGCACAGCGTTCACCGGGTTGCAGCTGGTCGGGGTTCATACCGAGGCACATCGAACACCCCGCGAAACGCCATTCCCCGCCGAAATCGGTCACGACTTTGTCGATCCCTTCCGCTTCTGCTTCGAGCCGCACTCGGGCGGAACCGGGAACAACCATCAACTTGACGCCGTCGGCCAATTTCTTGCCCTTGATGACGCTGGCGAACGCGCGCAGGTCTTCGATCCGAGAGTTGGTGCACGAGCCCATGAACACCTGGTCGACTCGAATGTCTTTCATCGGAGTACCCGGTTCGAGGTCCATGTATTCGAGCGCACGCGTCGCGCTCGCCCGTTCGTTCGGATCGACGATATCGGCAGGGTTCGGGACGGATTCGGACAGCGCAACTCCCTGACCCGGATTCGTTCCCCACGTCACGAACGGTTCCAGCGCGTCGCCGTCGAGCACCACCTCGGCATCGAAAGTCGCTCCCTCGTCGGTCGGCAGTGTTTTCCAATACTCGACAGCGGCATCCCAGTCGGCGCCCGCGGGAGCGTGTGGGCGACCCTTGAGGTAATCGAAGGTGATGTCGTCGGGCGCGACCATGCCTGCCCGAGCGCCGGCTTCGATGGACATGTTGCAGATCGTCATCCGGCCTTCCATCGACAGGGCGCGAATCGCGCTTCCGCGATATTCGAGAACGTAGCCCTGACCGCCACCAGTGCCGATTTTCGCGATCACGGCCAGGATGATGTCCTTTGCGGTCACGCCCGGACGCAGAGTTCCGTTGACCGTGATGGACATCGTCTTGAACGGGGTCAGCGGCAGTGTCTGAGTCGCAAGGACGTGTTCGACCTCCGACGTCCCAATCCCCAACGCCATCGCACCGAACGCGCCGTGCGTGGATGTGTGACTATCACCGCAAACGACGGTGATGCCCGGCATGGTGAGTCCCAGTTGCGGGCCGACGACGTGCACGATTCCCTGTTCGATGTCTCCGAGCGAGTGGAGTCGAATCCCGAACTCTTTCGCGTTCGCCCGCAGCGTCTCGATTTGGGTTCGCGAAATCGGGTCCGCGATTTGCGCGCCGATGTTGAGCGTCGGGGTGTTGTGGTCTTCCGTCGCGATCGTCAGATCGGGGCGTCGAACGGGACGTCCCGCCATGCGCAACCCGTCAAACGCCTGCGGACTCGTGACTTCGTGAACGAGGTGAAGGTCGATGTAAATCAGATCGGGCTCGCCGTTGTCACCGCGAACGACGAGGTGGTCGGCCCACACTTTCTCGGCAAGAGTCCGGGGAGCGCCGTCAGCAGTCATGCCGCCAACTTTATCAGCGCGCGGAGTGCTATTTTGCGGCGGCTTCGCGCCGTGACCGCGCGAGACTTGCGAGAACCGCGACAATCAGCGTCACGACAATCACGATGAGTGACAACCAGGTCGGAATCTCCGGAACGATCTCGACGTGCTGTCCACCGTTGATGAAGGGCAACTCGTTGAGGTGCAGGGCGTGGTTGACGAGTTTGAATCCGATGAATCCGAGGATGAACGCGATTCCGTGGCCGAGGTAGTGGAGTCGGTCGACGAGGTCACCCAGCAGGAAGTACAACTGTCGCAGCCCCATCAACGCGAGGATGTTGCAGGTGAACACGAGGAATGGGCTGGTGGTGATTCCGAAAATTGCCGGAATCGAGTCGAGCGCGAACACAAGGTCGATAGTTCCCAACGAGACGAGGACGAGGATTGCGGGGGTTAAGAATTTTTCGCCGTTGACCATCTTGCGCCAGCGTTCGTTGTCCCGCCATTCGGGGTGAACTTTCAGGACTTTTTTGAGCCAGACGATGACGAAGTTGTCGGAGCCACTGCCGTGCTCGTCCTTTTCGCGCATTTGTTGAATCGCGACGTACACGAGGTAGGCACCAAAGATGTAGAACAACCACGAGTAGCTTTCGAGCAGCGCGGCGCCGAGCACGATAAAGATTGCGCGGAAAATCAACGCCAGCACGATGCCGAGCATCAACAGCTCCTGCTGCATCTTTTTGGGAACGCGGAACTGGGCCATGATGATGAGGAAGACGAAGACGTTGTCGGCGGACAGCGAGTATTCCGTCAACCATCCCGCATAGAACTGAAGCCCCAGTTCGGTCGCATTGTCTAGTCCGGCGTCGTTGGCGACGAGGATGATGAGCAAACCGAACACGATGGCCAGGCCCACGTAAAAGGTGATCCACAGCGCCGATTCACGGGTGGAGGGAATGTGCGGGCGCCGAACAACCAAGAACAAATCGAAGAGGAGAATCGCCACCAGAACTGCGTAGGAGGTGATTTCGAACCACAGTGGGAGGGCGTTGTCCATAATGGCAAAATCTTACCTGAGTACAGTGGACGAGCGATGCCGGCTTCCCCGAGAATTGCCTGAGGAAAATCAGGCGAGTTGTGACCCCAACGGGATTCGAACCCGTGTTACCGCCGTGAGAGGGCAGCGTACTAGGCCGCTATACGATGGGGCCAAACACAACGGTTTCATTATCGCACGGACGAGGAAGCCCGCGCAAACCGGTGGGCCTTACGGTCTGGTGTCGAGCACTGGCAGAGCGAGCGGGGCAACCTCGATGTCCATCGGCAACGGCGCAATTCGTTCGCCGTCGCTGTAGGCCGTGAGTTTCGGAGAATCGAGGCGAAACTTTTTTCCCTGCCGAATGACAACCCGCGGGTCCGTGACGTGGGTGCCCTTGAACACGCGCGGGTAAATCCGAATGAAATCGAATCGGGACAGCGGCCGGACCATCATGAGGTCGAGCAACCCATCATCGGGTTTCGCCTCGGGGCAAATCTGCATTCCACCGCCGTACTGCGAGTTGTTGGCGATGGTGGTGAGAATTCCCTCCTCGGTCGTCGACGTTCCGTCGATCGTGACGGTGTACCGAATCGGCTTGAGCTTGGCGAGTTCGATGAGCATGCCGACGGTGTACCGCGATGAACCCTTGGGGAATGACAGGTTATTCACCGTTTCGTTGACGAGTGCGTCGAACCCGGCCGACATCGTCGAACAGAACCACCGCGAGCCGCCCTTCCACGACATGAGCCCGGCATCGATGTGGCGCGTCGGTTTGTCGAGCGACTCGATGAGTCGTCGAATCGCCGCATCGACATCGCCGATCGGCATTTCGAGGATTCCCTCGGCCGTGTCGTTTCCCGTGCCGCTCGGCAAAATTCCCAGCGGGGTGTTCGTTTTCACGCACACATTCGTCCCGAGCTGCGCCGTCCCATCCCCGCCCACAACGATGAGCGCGTCGACTCCGGCGGCGACCGCGTCGCGGGCCATCCGCTCGAGGTGGACGGAGGAATCGGCCGAGATTTCGTCGACCGTCCGGCCGGTGGCCCGGAGGGCCCCGACCAATCGGTGTCCGTAATCTCGGTGCGAACCCTGCGCGGCGCTCGGGTTCACAGCCACGGCAATGCGGGGGCGCGACATCGTTGTCATTCCGAAAGGGTAGCGTAACCGCTCGACGGTTCGTACTTCAGTGCTGGGGTGCCTGGACTCGAACCAAGAACAAAGGTACCAGAAACCTCCGTGTTGCCAATTACACCACACCCCACCAGCGGACGAGCCGCGCTGCGCCAGCCTACCAAACGGGATGGACGGCGCGAAACTGGCCGGTGAAATCCAGCACTGCCCACTCCCCGTACTGCTAACTGCAGAGGCGGTTGCCGACCTCGGTTACAGTGTGCTTCGCAGGGCCCGAATCCGGGCGAGGCTCGATTCTTTGCCGAGAATTTCCATGGATTCGAACAGCGGCGGGCTCACGCGTCGACCGGAAATAGCGGTGCGAACCGAGCCGAATGCGCTGCGGGGCTTGAGCCCGAGTTCGTCAATGAGGGAGGCCCGCAGGGTCGCCTCGATGTTGGCCGTTGACCAATCAACGAGCCCGTCGAGCGCAACGGTCGCCGCCTCGAGAATCTGAGCGGTGTCCGCATCGAGTGTGGCCCGAGCGTCATCGGACACGGTGAGGTCTGCGTCTTCGGTGAACAGGAAACGCACCATCTCGGGGATCTCCCCCATCAACTGGGTGCGCTCCTGAATGTGAGGCGCGATTTCCGTGAGAAGCGCCAACTGATTGCTGGTGGGGGTCGCGTCGACGAGTCCCGCGGAATGCAGGTAGGGCAGGGTGCGATCGATGAACGCCTCACGGGACAACAACCGGATGTGATCGCCGTTGACGGACTCGGCTTTTTTCACGTCGAAGCGCGCGGGGTTCGGGTTCACATCGCTCACATCGAACGCGGCGATCATCTCGTCGATGGTGAAGATGTCGCGGTCCGCCGCAATCGACCATCCCAGCAGGGACAGGTAGTTGAGAAGCCCCTCGCGGATGAAGCCGCGTTCGCGGTGGTGGAACAGGTTCGATTCGGGGTCGCGCTTGGACAACTTTTTGTTACCCTCGCCCATCACATACGGGAGGTGTCCGAATCGAGGGGCGAACGTCGTCACTCCGATGTCGATGAGGGCGTGATACAACGCAATCTGTCGCGGCGTCGACGACAACAGGTCTTCGCCGCGCAGGACGTGCGTGACGCCCATGAGCGCATCGTCGACGGGGTTGACGAAGGTGTAGAGCGGCGCTCCGTTCGGCCGAACCACCACAAAATCTGATGTCGTGCCGCGGGGGAACGAAATCGGTCCGCGGACGAGGTCATCGAACCCTAAGTCGTCATCGGGGACCCGCAGTCGCAGCGCGGGGTTGCGGCCCTCCGCGCGAAAGGCTGCGCGTTCGTCCGCGGTGAGGTCGCGCTCGAAATTGTCGTATCCCATCTTGGGGTCGCGTCCGAGAGAAACGTTTCGCGCTTCCATTTCCTCGGGGGTCACGTACGACTCGTACAGGTGACCGGAGGTCAACAGTGCATCAATCACGTCCTGATAAATAGCGGTCCGCTGGGACTGTCGGTACGGCTCATGCGGTCCACCCGTGACAACTCCTTCATCCCAATCCAGACCGAGCCACGACAACGCATCCAACAGTTGCTCGTACGACTCCTCCGAATCGCGTTCCGCGTCGGTGTCTTCGATTCGGAAAATGAAGGTTCCCCCGACGTGTCGCGCGTACGCCCAGTTGAACAGGCACGTCCGAACGAGTCCGACGTGCGGGGTGCCGGTCGGCGAGGGGCAAAACCGAACACGGATATCACTTCCGGTGGCGGTCGAGAACGGTGTTGTCATGTTCTTCTCAGTCTATTCCGCGGTCTCGCGCGCCCGGAGAACAGCAATCAACGCGATGAGGGCGGAGGCCGATCCGACAAACGCGAACGACGCGATCGAGAGACCGGGGTACCCGAGGAACATCACCGCGGGGCCGGCGAGCAATCCGGCGAGCGCCCCCGAGGCGCTCATCACCGAATCGCTTCGTCCCTGCGTTCGAAGCCGTTTCGGACCCTGCGACAATTCGCCGATCAGCGCCGAGCCCGCCACCGTGTTGGCACTCCACCCCAACCCCAACAGAATCAGCCCGATGGTGACCGCCGTTGTGTCCATCGCCATGAATGCGGTCATTGCCAAACTGATCGCGAGCACCACCTGCCCCAGGATGATGACCGGTATTCGCCCGATTTTGTCGCTGAGGATGCCGAAGACCGGCGACAACGCGTACATTCCGGCAACGTGTAAGGAAATGACGAAACTGGATTCGGCGACGGAAGCACCGCCGTGGACCAGGTGCACCGGTGTCATGGCCATCACCGCCACCATCGTGGCGTGCCCCAATCCGATCACAGCAATGGCCAGCGGGACGGCGCGGGAAAGTTTCGCGGCGGATGCTATCGCACTGGGCGACACCGTCACCGTGGGAACGTTGGGTCCGAAACCCCACCAATAGGTGGCTGCAGCCGCGATTTGAGCCGCGACAGTGAAGAGAAACGGGCCGGTGAGTTCCGGCATCCCCAGCGAGTCGCCGATGAGCACCCCGACCCCGTTGAGGTTCGGGCCAACGATGGCCCCCACCGTTGTCGCCCACACCACCATCGACAGGTCGCGCCCGCGATTTTCCGGTGCCGAAAAGTCGGTGACCGCGAATCGTGCTTGCAGGTTCACCGCGCCTCCGACACCGAGTCCGAGAAGTCCGAGGAGCACGAGCGGGAGCGACATCAGTCCCCCGGCGACGATAATCAGAATCCCGCCGAGCGTGGAAATCGTGGCACCCAGCGTCAGTGCCCGCCTGCGTCCGCGCTGCATGGCCAACCGCGCGAGCGGGATTGCCGCGACCGCCGAGCCGAGGGTCGACATCGTGGCGGCGAGTCCCGCGGCGGATTCCCCTCCCGCGACGTGTGCCGCAAGAAGCGAGCCGACGGATATCGCCGTACCGAGTCCCACCCCCGCAAAAATTTGCCCGGCGATGAGCGCGCGCCGAATTCGGCGAACTTCTGGGTCCACTAGGACACTCGGTCGTCGCGGTTTTGTGCTGGGTTGGACAGAGTACCGATGCCCTCAATCGTGATGTCAACGGTCTGACCATCCACGAACCCGCCCAGTCCGGCGGGAGTTCCGGTGCAGATGATGTCGCCGGGGTACAGCGTGAGTCCGTTCGACACAAACGCGATGATCTCGGGGATCTTGTGGGTCATGTCCCCGGTAAATCCATGACGTCGAACCTCGCCATCAACTCGGGTGGTGATTTCGTTGTGCGCGAACGGGTCGAATTCTGTTTCGATCCACGGTCCGATCGGACAGAACGTGTCGAAACCTTTGGCGCGGGCCCACTGCCCGTCGGCGAACATCACGTCGCGGGCGGACACATCATTCGCGATGGTGTATCCGAACACGACATCCGCCCAGTCCTTTTCGTGGACGCGGTGAGCGACTTTACCGATGACAACGGTGAGTTCGCCTTCGTGCACGATTCGCCCCTCGACGGGCGGCAACACGATCGTGTCGCCCGGCCCAATGATGGTGGTCGGCGGCTTGAAAAAAATTAAGGGAGTCGGAGGGCCATCGTGGTGCATCTCCGCAGCGTGTTCGGCGAAATTCATCCCGACACACACGATCTTGGACGGGGAAACGGGGGCCAGCGGAGTGATGTCCGCGAACGGGACCGTGTCGCTCGATCGGTGGATTCCGTCGTGAATCGGGTCACCCTCGACCAGCACCACGTCGTCGCCCTCAATCAGCCCATAACGCAATTCACCGTCGTGTTGAAACCGGACAACCTTCATTTGTCGAGCCTAGTCCCGCAGACCGTTAGTCGTTCTGTTTCTTGAGGCGCGACGCCGCCCGCTGGCGCGCGTTCTGCTCGAGTTCGACCTTACGGATTCGAACCTTTGCGGGCGTCACCTCGACACACTCGTCTTCACGCGCAAATTCAAGACATTCCTCGAGCGTCATGTCGCGGGGCGGAGTCATCTTCTCAAGGATTTCTGACGTCGAGGAGCGAATGTTGTTGAGTTGCTTTTCCTTGGTCACGTTGACGTCCATATCGTCCGCGCGAGCGTTTTCCCCCACAACCATGCCCTCGTAGACCTCGTCACCGGGCTGAACGAAGAACGCCATCCGCTCTTGGAGCGCCATCATCGCGAACGGAGTCGCAACACCCTGACGGTCAGACACAATCGACCCGTTCTGGCGCGTGATGATCTGGCCTGCCCACGGACCGTATCCGTGCGCAATCGCGTTCGCAATACCGGTACCGCGCGAAATCGTGAGGAACTCGGTGCGGAAACCGATGAGCCCGCGCGACGGGACGATGAACTCCATCCGGACCCAGCCGGTTCCGTGATTCGTCATGCCCTCCATGCGGCCCTTGCGGGCGGCGAGAAGTTGGGTGATTGCACCGAGGTATTCCTCCGGCGCGTCGACGGTGAGGTGCTCGAACGGCTCGTGTGTCGCGCCGTTCACCTTCTTGGTGACAACCTGTGGCTTTCCGACCGTGAGTTCGAAACCTTCGCGTCGCATGTTCTCGACGAGAATCGCCAACGCGAGTTCTCCTCGTCCCTGGATCTCCCAGGCGTCGGGGCGACCGATATCGACGAGACGAACCGAGACGTTTCCGATGAGTTCGCGGTCGAGACGGTCTTTCACCATGCGTCCCGTGAGTTTGTGACCCTTGACCTTGCCGACGAGCGGCGAGGTGTTGGTTCCTATGGTCATCGAGATGGCGGGTTCGTCGACCGTGATGACGGGAAGCGCACGCGGATCGTTCATGTCGGCGATGGTCTCGCCGATGGTGATGTTCTCAATCCCAGCAACCGCGACGATGTCTCCGGCCGAAGCCGACTCGGTAGGAACGCGCTCGAGCGCCTTGGTCGCGAGCAATTCCGTGATGCGAACGTTTTCGACGGTTCCGTCGTGCTTCATCCACGCAACCGTTTGTCCCTTTCGCAGTTCACCGTGGAAGATGCGCAACAGCGCAATACGACCGAGGAACGGAGAGGCGTCCAGGTTGGTGACGTGAGCCTGCAGCGGGTGGTCGGTGTCGAACGTCGGTGCGGGGATGTGCTTGAGAATCGCGTCGAACAGCGGCTCGAGGTCGTCGTTGTCGGGCAGAGAACCATCCGCTGGGCGATTCCACGAGGCGGCGCCGTTACGGCCCGATGCATAGACGATGGGGAGGTCGAGGATTCCGTCGAGGTCGAGGTCCGGAATATCGTCGTGAAGGTCGGAAGCGAGACCAAGAAGAAGGTCCTGCGACTCGTGCACGACCTCGTCGATGCGCGCGTCCGGGCGGTCGGTCTTGTTGACCAAGAGGATGACGGGGAGTTTTGCTTCGAGCGCCTTACGCAGAACGAAACGGGTCTGGGGAAGCGGGCCCTCACTCGCGTCGACGAGAAGGACGACACCGTCGACCATGGAGAGTCCGCGTTCGACCTCTCCACCGAAGTCGGCGTGGCCGGGGGTGTCGATGACGTTAATCGTGATCGGACCATTCGTCGCGTGCTTTC
>CAMDKN010000003.1 GCA_945901035.1 Gulosibacter massiliensis
TTACAAACAGCAACCCAGTAGAAACTAGAGACACCCACAAGGCTCTCAATAGCGTCCGTTTCTCCATGAACAAGAGTCTAGTAATCATGAAAATACGAGACCGAAATAGTCTGATTTATAGTCTGAAAACCCAAATCAGACCCCTACAACCCCCGTCTTTACTAGGCACGTAAACACCCCTAGTCTCCACACCGAATAGACTTCACGGGTGTCTTCAGAAAACCGTCGGGATAAATCCATCGGAGCATTGCTCGAGCGAATCGGTGATCGCATCACGTCGGTTGTCGGGACAATGTGGGCGGCGTTGGTCTTTGCGTTGCTCGCGCTGGTTTCGTTGCCAGCGGCCCTCGCAACCGGCGAGACACTGGTGATCGTGGCGTGGGTGGCACAGACATTTTTACAGCTCGTGTTACTTCCCATCATCATGGTCGGGCAGAACGTGCACTCGCGGCGAGCGGAGCGTCGCGAAAACGAAACACACGCCACGGTAATGGAGGCGCACCGCGAAACGCAGGAAATCTTGGCAGAGATTCACACCCTGACACGTTCGCAGCCGAAATAGCCGGCGCGGGATGTCACGTCGTGCACTGCTGCTATTCCTCGCTGTCGGAGTGGCGTGGGGAATTCCCTACTATTTCATTGCCGTAGCCAATCACTCGTTCAGTACCCCGAGCATCGTGTGGTTGCGGGTCACGATCGGCGCGGCGATCCTGCTCCCCATCGTGATTTTCCGGGGAGATCTTCGTGAAACCCTCAAGAACTGGCGAGGAGTTCTGCTGTTCGCCACTCTCGAGATGGTGGGACCCTGGTACCTCATCACTGAGGCCGAGAGAACGACGGCGAGTAGCTTCGCTGGGCTCAGGATGACCACAATCCCCTTCATCGCCGCGTTCATCACGGGAACCTTCCTCGGTGATCGCGCGGCTCGGCACCCCGCCACCATCACCGGGTTGATTCTCGGTTTTGTGGGTGTTTTCGCCCTGGTCGGTATCGATGCGCTGAGCGGCGTACTCGAGATTGGCCCTGTGTTGATGCTGGCGTTTTCGGCGGTGTGCTACGCGATTGCACCAATCGTCGCCGGGCGAACCATGCCCACCATGTCCGGGTTGTCGCTCAGCGCGGTCTCGCTCGCAATGGTGTCCATCATCTATGCCCCATTCGCAGCGTTCACGTTGCCGGCCGACCTCGCCCGCGGGCCGACGTTGGATGGATGGATTGCAGTTATCGTTCTCGGCGCGGTGAGTTCCGCAATTGCCTTCGTACTGTTTTTCGCGCTCATCAAGCACGTCGGTCCCCGTCGCGCGACACTCATCACGTATCTCAATCTCTTGGTCGCGTCGATACTGGGAATCGTGTTTCTGGACGAGCCGCTCACCGCGGGAATTGCAATCGGGTTACCCCTGGTGGTCGCGGGTTCCTACCTCGCCGGGCGCGACCGATCAGAGATTCAGGGCCCCGTCATCGGTTCGTTCCGTCGCCGACGAACACGACGGTAGCGGTTATACCCGAGCCCGATGGGCCGGGTGCGAGAGCAACCGTTCCGCGTCCCAGCTCGGCGAGGTGCTTGACGATGGCCAATCCCAAGCCGCTTCCGTCGGTGGTGGAATCCGCCCTCCAAAACCGGTCAAAAGCCCGCTCGCGCTGCTCGGGCGTCATTCCCGGCCCGGCGTCCACCACTGTCAATTCGACGTCGCGCCCCAGCGGGCGGACGCGAACGAGGACAGCGGTTCCCACGGGGCTATGCCCAATGGCATTGTCGACGAGGTTATCCACGATCTGTTCGACCGCTCCGCTGATCGCCTGAGCGGGGGCGCTTGCGGGTCCGTCGTAGGCAATCGTGATGTTCTGTTCCTCGGCGAGTGCTCGCCAGTTGTCGACTCGATCTCGTGCGATCGTGGCGATATCGACGGGTGTTGTTTCGGTCGAGCCCCCGTCTGATCGCGCAATGGACAGCAAGCCTTCGACAATCGTCGTGAGTCGTTCCACCTCGATTTCGGCGTCGCGCAATCGGTCCGCCGCGCGAGCGGAATCCGACTCCAGCGCTTCGCGGGCGCTTTCAATCCTGAGGAGCAACGCCGTGAGCGGGGTGCGAAGTTGGTGCGAGGCATCCGAGGCAAAGGCTCGCTGCTGTCGGATCAGGGAATCAAGCTTGGTCGCCATGGTGTTGAAGGCGACGGCGAGACTGCGGACTTCGTGGGGACCGTCGGTTTCCGACAACGAGCCGGAAAAGTCCCCGTTCGCCAACGCGTTCGCTTGAGCCTCGACCCGCCGAATCGGGCGGATGACAACGCCCGACACGACGAACGCAAGCAGCACCGAAAGCGCGAGGGCCGCACCCGCAACCCACCAGAGAAACAGCGTTTTCTCGGCCACGGACTGGTCGATTTCACCACTGGGGAAACTGAGCCGGACGGCGCCGTAGATGGAGGATCCATTAATGATGGGAACCGAAACGTAGACAAGGTTGGACTGGAGAGTATCCGACCAACGCTCGCCCGAGGTGACATTCCCAAGCAACGACTGGGCAATCTCTGGGCGGTTCGTGAAATCTGTTCCGACAGCCAGCTCGACCGGGTCACTCGTCAGAACACCGATGCCATCCCGATCGACCACGATGACCTGCGTGTTGCCCTGTTCCGCGTATCGGTTTACCAGCGCCACAAGGGTTGGGTCCATGTTTCCGGTGGTTTCGACCAGTCGCTCCACGCGAGAGCCCAGCACGAACGCGTCGCGTTCGTATTCGGTAATAATTCGTGCCTGCTCGGATTCGGCGACATAATTCAACACCACCGCCCCCTGAGCGGCGAGCAACGTCGCGCTCACTCCGACGATGGATAAGAGAAAGAGGCGTCTCACGACACGCTCCTCACGGTGAATCCAACCCCTCGCACCGATTCGACCCACTTCGGGTCACCGAGTTTCTTGCGGATGCTGGCGACGTGGGCGTCGAGAGTTTTGGTGGTGCCGTACCAGGTGGTCTCCCAGACGTCTCGGAGAATGTCGGCTCGTCGAAAGGCCGTCCCCGGCTCACGAGCGAGGTAGGCCAACAGGTCAAACTCTTTGGGTGTTAGAGCAACCGATTTTTCGTTCACCGAAACCGTTCGAGTCTTGGTGTCAATGACGAGGGAGCCGACCTCGATGTGTGTGATGGGTGCGACGGAGCCCGTTGCTCGTCTCATCACCGCGTGGATGCGTGCGACAAGTTCTTTGATACCAAATGGTTTGACCACGTAGTCGTCGGCGCCCATGTCAAGAACCGTCACGCGGTCCAGCTCTGTTTCACGGGCACTCACAACGATGATGGGCACGTGCGAAAAACTTCGGATTAGCCGACAGACCTCAGTGCCATCCATATCGGGTAAACCGAGATCCAAGATCACTGTTGTCACTCCGCCGGCACGGACCTTCGCAATTGCTTCGCTTGCGAGAACCACGTGTTTGACGTCGTAATCATTCGCGCGGAGACCTTCGATTACCGCGTCGGCGATCGCGCGATCGTCTTCGACAAGCAGAACTGTCATACAACGAGAGTGCCACGAATCTGCACTATTCGTGTTTGTTTCACGTGGAACGCCCGATAACCTTGGACGTTTCTTTACCAAACTACGTTTTTTCCACCGCGTCGACGAGCGATGATGAGGACATGAACATACAAGGACCACTTCTCCTGCTCGGCATCACCGCGACCACCACGGTTGGCCTGGGCACCGTCGCCGTCAACACCGGCGCTGTAAATATCGATGATGTCTCGGGGCTGCTCGCCCAGACCGTCCCGGCAGTTTCGGGCACAACGGCCGGTCAGGGCGTTGCCCTGGCACTGCCCGACTCTCCCTCGGTGACCTCCGAAAGCGCCGGGTCACTCCCCGCGGACGCTGCCGTGGAACCATCTGTCGACGGATCGGCCACGGAAACGCACGGCGGATCCGGCGGCTCAACCTGGAGTGAAGGTGACTCGTCCAACAACGATTCGACCAACGCGTCGGGCGGCACAAACTCGGGCAACAATCACGGAAACAGTTCGGGATCGTCGGGCGGTTCTGGTGAGTACGAGGACGAAGATGAAGATGAAGATGAAGATGAAGACGAAGATGAAGATGAAGATGAAGATGAAGATGAAGATGAAGACGAAGATGAAGACGAAGACGAGGACGAAGACGAAGACGAGGACGAAGACTAATGGCACTGTTCGTTGCAACTAAATCGCGGGTACTCGTTACGCTCGCAACCGCTGGCGCTATGGTGGCCGGAGTAGCGGGACTTCAGGCCCAGGCGGTGGAACAGGCTGTTCAAGCGGACGCCGAGAGCGCTGCACTGGCAGCCAGTACCGTGCCCGTCGCCGCACCAACACCGACCGCTACCGTGGTCAAAAAGAAAAAGAAGAAAAAGAAAAAGAGCTCGGCCGCGGTTGTAGCCCAGCCAGCTCCTGCACCAGCGGCGAAGCCGGCAAAGAACCACGGTTCTTCCAGTGGCTCAAAGTAATCTTCCGCACAGTTCAATCGCGTCGTACGCCATCCGCGCAGCACAGGGCGACGGAGGAGCGCCGACTGTTTCACGCCAGTTTTCGGTCATGGGTACCACCACGAATCTGGTCGTTGTCGGGGGAACCGCCGAAATGCTCGACGATCTTGAACGCACCGCTTTTCACCTTCAATCGCTGTGGAGCCGTTTCCTCGAGGACTCGGACATCACACGGCTGAACAACGCCGAGGGCGCACCGGTCACGGTAAATCCGCTCACAGCACAACTGGTGGGGGAAATGCTGGCTGCACGGACACTTACCGAGGGCGAGTACGATCCCACGATTTTGCCCAAGCTGATTGCCGAAGGCTACGCGACATCGCGCGTCAACCCAGCACACGTGACGTCGCTGCCCGCCAGTGCACGGTGGCCGATCGACCCCACCGGCACGACGATCGAGGGTAACGTCGTGACCCTCCCACTCGGTGTGACACTCGACTCGGGCGGAATCGGCAAGGGAATCGCTGCAGACATCATGGTGTCAATGGCCATCGAGCGCGGCGCCTTTGGTGCGCTGGTGGAGATGGGCGGGGATGTTCGAATCGGCGGAACACCGCCCGACGGCACTCACTGGCGGATCGGTATCGAAGACCCGTTTGTCGAAGAACGCTCCATCGCCCGCGTCAATCTGTTGGACGGAGCGGTTGCCACCTCGAGCACACTCAAGCGAGTGTGGGAAAACGAGGGACGGTCGGTCAATCACCTCATCGACGTCCACACCGGTGAAGCGATGACGACCAATGTCGTCACGGTCTCGGTTATTGCGGTGTCGGCCGGGATCGCTGAAGTGATCACGAAAGCGGGATTCACGCGGGGTGACTTCCTGCGCTGGGTCCCCAAACTCGGGGCGGCGGCCTTCGTGGTCTATCGTGATGGAACAACGGCTCAATCAGCCAATTGGAAGGATTATTCGTGAATGACCCGCACATCTGGTGGTACGTCTCGCGCGTGAGCGCGCTCACCGCCTGGGGGCTCATGTCGTTCTCGGTGGTGTGGGGCGTCCTTTTGTCCAGCCGAGTTTTTCAGGGGCTCGACAATCCCGCGTGGCTTAAAGACCTTCACAAATACCTGAGCACACTGACCGTGGTTCTTGCCAGCGTCCACACGACGTCACTGATGCTCGATCCGTACGTAAAGTTCGACGCCGCTGACCTGTTCATTCCCGGGGTGGCGACATACGAAGGAGCCACAGAACTCATCAACATCGCCTTGGCCGTGGGTGTGGTCGCGATGTGGGTGATGTCGATCGTGTACGTGACCTCGTTGGTCATGGACAAGATTCCGCGCGCGCTGTGGAAAGCAATTCACTACCTGTCCTACGCCGTATTCTTTGCGGTCGGAATTCACGCGGCGTTCGCCGGGTCGGACGTGGGCAGTTGGTGGTATGCCGCGGTGTCGATTTTCGTCATTTCCATGACCCTGATTGCTCTTTTCATCCGCTTCGCGGTGATTTTCCTTCGAGAACGTCGAGCGGTAGCTGACGCCAAAATAGCCGCGTACCGGGCAGAATTACAGGCCGAACGCGCCGCGATGGTGCTGGAGAACCCCGACGAGGACAGTCGGGAAAAGCGAACGATGGTGGTGCAGAAAGTGACTGTACTTGCTAAGGACATCGTGGGTATTCGACTCATTCCCGTTGGCGGGGGGAACGTTGCCTGGTGGGACGCGGGGTCCCACCTGACGCTTCATCTCGCGAATGGAATGGAACGTCAGTATTCCTTATGCGGCGACAGTACGGATCGAACGGGTTACGAAATCGCCGTGCTCGATACGCACGGCCCCGAGGGGGGTTCGACCTGGATTCACCGCAATGTTGTCGCGGGAACAGTCATTCCCGTCAGTGGTCCACGAAACCACTTCCCCATGGTTCCCGCACGGACCTACCTGTTCATCGCGGGCGGAATCGGAATCACCCCGATTCGGGCAATGATCGAGGCACTCCCTGCGCAACGCGACTGGCACCTGCTGTACCTGGGCAAAAACCGCGCCGCGATGGCACTCGCCGACGAGGTGGCACAGTCCTATGGCAAGCGTGTCACGATACACGAGTCCGACGTTTCCGGCCGATTTGACCTTTCTCCGCTCCTCGAATCCACCCACGCCGATGTCTACTGTTGCGGACCCGAGTCACTGATGTCCGAGGTCGAACAGCGAATCGAACGATCGCGGGCCCACCTCGAACGCTTCAACCCGGTTGTGCGTGAACTCGACGGCGGGGCAAAGCCACTCGTTGTTCGACTGGCGTCCACGGGCAAAAAAGTTGCCGTCGCGGCCGACGTGACGATTGCATCGGCACTCAATGCGGCGGGCGTCCCGATTCAGACGTCGTGTGGAAAGGGCGTCTGTGGAACATGCGAACTGCGAGTGGTTGAGGGAACGCCAGCTCACTTGGACAGCGTCATGCCCGATTCGGACAAAGACAAACTGGGGGTCTTCTACCCGTGTGTGTCAAGAATTGTGGGAAGCGAAATTACGGTCGACGCTTAGTCGACGTCAAAATCGTCGTCAACCCACGCATCGTCGTCAGTCCGCAATACCTGCCACGCGAGGTAGGCGACGCCAGCCACCAGCGCAACCCCGAGCCCGGCAGCGATGAACCCGCCCAGTCCCGACTTCTTCGGGACCACTGGTGTCTTCGCCATCAGGCGGCGACCGGCCACCAGGCCACTAGCAATGAGCGGTGCGATACGGGACTCGTATTCGTCACGCGCCCGTGGACCAAGGTCGTTTCGACCGTAATTGCCTGCGAGTCGAGCGGCATCGGCAAGGATGTGACCAGCCGAGTCGAGGACATCGCGCTGGCGACCGAATGCTTTACCCATCGCACGAGTGATTGCCGCGATTTCTTTGGAATAGGACGTGGGCATGGGGCCTCCTTGACACCTTCATTATGACCCACGATTGTTCATCGCGCACATCGGAACGAGGCAGAATGGAACCATGTCAATTCACACACAGACCGCAACCATCCAGACCAATCTCGGGGAGATTCGGGTTCACCTCTTTGGTAACCATGCTCCGAAGACCGTCGCAAACTTCGTCGGCCTTTCCGATGGCTCACAGGTCTGGACACACCCCCAATCGGGGAACGCGATGACGACACCGCTCTACGACGGGGTTGTTTTCCACCGGATCATCCCAACGTTCATGATCCAGGGCGGCGACCCACTGGGAATGGGTTTTGGAGGACCCGGCTACCAGTTCGAGGACGAGATTCACCCCGAACTTAACTTTTCACAACCGTTCATGCTGGCGATGGCGAACGCGGGACCCGGCACCAACGGGTCACAGTTTTTTATCACCACCGCGCCAACGCCGTGGCTGCAAGCCAAACACACCATTTTCGGGGTGGTCGCGGACGAGGAGTCCCGTGCGGTCGTGACAGCGATTGAGGCAGTACCCACCGGCGCGAATGACAAGCCGGTCACACCGGTCGTGATTTCACACATCGCAATCTCGTGAGCAGCCCATTGTGGGCGTCACTGCGGCGCAATCGAACCCCGGTGACGTTTGTCCTTCTCGGTCTGATCGGCTTGGTTTATGTCGCCCAATATCTGTTGGGCGACCAACTCACTTTTGCACTCGCGTTCTATGCCCCACTAATGGCCGCCGAACCGTGGCGCATCATCACCTCCGCGTTCGCACACGGCGGAATCGTCCACATCATGTTCAACGGCTATTCGTTGTGGGTTCTCGGTAACGCGGTCGAGCGCATCGTCGGAAGCGCCAAGTTTGCGCTGATTTTCATCGCGTCGATTGTGGCAGGCTGTCTGGCTGTCGTTGCGATGAACCCGGACTCCGTCGTGATCGGCGCGTCTGCGGGAATTTTCGGCCTTTTCGCGGCCTTGTTTATTATCAATCGCGGTTTGGGAAGCAACAATGTGTCGCTGATTGTCATCATTGGCATCAACCTCGCAATTGGGTTCGTCGTGCCAGGAATTTCGTGGGAAGCCCACCTCGGAGGGCTTGTCGGGGGCGCGGTGTCAACGCTGGTGTTGTTTCGCCGCCGCCGATGAAGTTGTCAACATAGTTATCCCCAGTCGGGGATAATTACATCAGTGTAATTAGGTTCTATCGCCAGCGAGTCGTCATGAGGAAGCCGACAAACATCAGGCCGAAGCCAATCACGATGTTCACCGCTCCGAGGGTTGCGATGGGGAACAATCCTGCACTGACGTAATAGGTCAAAATCCAGACGAGTCCGACGAGCATGAAGCCGAACATGATGGGCTTGAACCACACGGGATTCGGCGCCGCAGTGGTGTTCCGCGCGGGGGTCGAATCCGGGTTCTGGTCGTCTGAGGTCGTCTTTGCCATTGTGCCAGCATACCGACACCCCCCTGCTTGCTCAAACCGAGGATAGAATTGGACCCGTGCCCCCTCGATCCGACAAACCTAGCTTTGGTGCGCCACGCCCCGGTGGACGGAAACCGAGCGATGCAAATCCCGAGCAGATTCGCGGTCGAACCTACGCGCTCCGCGAAATACCGCTTGAGAAGCGCATCGGCGAATTTGTCCCTCAGGAAACACGACGGCAAATTGTCGATTTCCGGGGCATCGGGATTCTTGTCACGCGACGGGAATTTGTCGATCGTGCGATTGGAATATCGGGCGAAACCCTCGTAACAGTGGGGCTGTTTGTGCTGTTGTTTCTCGGCTGGCACGTGTGGTTCAACGACATTGTGCAGGGTGCCGCTCAAGACAGAGCAGCGTCAGTGCTGTCCAACACCTGGAGCAGTATGCCGACCGGTGCCACCGAGTTTGATCGTGCGGCCGGGACTTCGGACGGGGCAATCACAGACGTCCCACCGCCTGTGGTCAAATCACCGGGAGATGCCGAATCGTTCGCTACGGTCCTCGTTCCCCGGTTCGGCGTGCGCTACGAACGAACGGTTGCCGAGGGTGTCGACGTGGAAACCGTCTTGAACAACCAGGTGACGGGCATCGGACACTATCCCAACACGGCTCAATTGGGTCAAATCGGGAACTTCGCTGTGGCGGGCCACCGAACCACCTACGGAGCGCCGTTTGGGGAAGTCGACAAACTTCGACTCGGTGATCGGATCTATGTGGAAACCGAAGCGGGTTGGTACGTCTACCGATTCCGCAACATGGAATACGTTTACCCGACCCAAGTGTCGGTTCTCAATCCCGTACCTCAATTACAAATTGAGGCTCGAGATAGAATCCTCACCATGACTACGTGCCATCCGAAACTTTCCGCCGCGGAGCGTCTCGTCGCCTACGCGGTGTTTGAATCGTTTGTCCCTCGCGCCAATGGCACTCCGACGGAGATAGCCAAGACTGCGTTGGTGAACGGATGACGTGGCAGTGGCTGAACATCGCAGTCCAACGTGTATCGTCCCGAAAAACTCGGGAGGTAATTAGTGATCTCTTTATCACTCTCGGCGTTCTTGTGCTGTTTTTTTATGTCTGGTATGTCTGGCTCGGAGACATCGTGACGGGCGCCAAACAAGACGCCGCGGGAGTGTCCCTCTCCCAGTCCTGGGCGGAAGTGACGGAGGGAGTCCCCGAATACGATCGCGAAAGTGGCAGTTCCCAGGGTGGGGAACGATCACCGAAGCCCCCCGTCCTGGCTTCACCGAGGGAGGGCGTCGCCTTCGCGACCATCATGGTTCCTCGGTTCGGGTCAAACTATGTGCGAACGATCGCGGAATCGGTCGATGTGAAAAAGGTTCTCAACGACCCATCCACGGGAATCGGACACTATTCGTCCACCGCACCACTCGGCGCTGTGGGTAACTTTGCTCTCGCAGGGCACCGCACCACGTTTGGCGCACCGTTCGGTAACGTCGACCAATTGCGAGTAGGGGACCGAATCTATGTGGAAACGAAAAAAGGCTGGTATGTCTATCGATTCCGCAACATGGAATACGTTTACCCGACCCAAGCTGATGTTCTAAGCAACGTTCCCCGCGAAACAATTGTGGCGCAGGATCGAATTCTCACCATGACCACGTGTCATCCGAAAACGTCTGCTGCGGAACGACTGATCGCCTATTCGGTGTTCGAATCGTTTGTTCCCCGAAAAAACGGCGCCCCGGCTGAAGTCGGAGAGATTCGCGCGGAGTCCTAGACAATGAGCGATAGCGTTAAACCGCCAACGAGCGGCAACCATTCACGAAGGATGAGGAGCTAACTATGTATTCGGCACTGTGGCGTGTTTTGCCGGGGCCTCGCTGGTTCAAAATCGTTGTCCTCGTTGTCCTCGTCATCGCCGTACTTTCGGTGTGCGTCGAGTGGCTTTTCCCGTGGATTGCGGAAAATTTCATCCAACAGGAATCCACGGTCCAACAGTGACCTCGGTTTTCATTCTTGACAATTACGACTCATTTGTCTACACCCTGGCGGGGTACGTTCAGGAACTGGGCGCCGAAATCGTAGTCGTGCGAAACGATGCCTTTGCTGAAGAGGAAATCCCCTCGAGACTGGCCGGATTCGACGGAATTCTGATCTCCCCTGGACCGGGGACTCCAGCCAACGCGGGACTCTCGATCCCGATTATTCGATACGCCCTGGCCAACGCGATTCCGCTTTTGGGGGTGTGTCTCGGTCATCAAGCGATTGCGGAGGCGATGGGCGGGACAGTCACCCATGCCGAGGAATTAATGCACGGCAAAACGAGTGACGTCACCCATGAAAGTTCCGCCCAGTTCGACGGTGTCCCCTCGCCGTTTCGCGCAACCCGTTACCACTCGCTTGCGATCGTGAACGGAACGATTCCCGACGAACTGCGTGTCACGGCGCGCACAAGCGGTGGTGTGATTATGGCGGTGGAGCACTCGTCCGCACCGATGTGGGGGGTGCAGTTTCACCCCGAATCGGTCATGACGGAGGGGGGTTACACCATGATCGGAAATTGGCTCGAGACCACCGGAATGACCGGCGTAGCGGCGAAGGCACGAACGCTCAGCCCGCTGATGAACCCCTGAACTATTCGGCGGCGCAGTAGACGATTGTTATCGAGGACTGCTGCGGAGCTTCGCCCCTGAGTGACTGCGACCCGATTTGCTGACCGCTGCACGAATTGTCCGAAATCACAGTGACATCCAGTTGCAGGTCTGGGCCCCGAAGAATTCGCGTCGCTTTTCCAACGCTCATTCCGACCACGTCGGGAATTTTGATTTTCCCATTGGAGACGACGATGTTGATAATGGTTCCCGCGGGAAGGCGCGTTCCCTCTTCGGGGTCACTTCCCACCACAGTGCCTTGTTTCGCGGTCGGCGAAAAACCATCGGTCACTTTCCCTACGACAAATCCGGCCTTCTCGATCGCCGCCGCAGCCTTCTCTTGTGCCAACAGGTTGATGGATGGTACCGCAACGAGGGGAGCACCGGACGATTCAATCACCGTGACAATCTCTCCTGCCGCCAGATTGACACCGGGAGCGGGGGACGTCGAGATGACGGATCCTTCCGGAACGCTGTCGCTGGACTCGACACGGCGAGTCACGGTCAAACCCAGTTCCATGAGCTGTGTTTCGGCGGTCTCGAACGACACGTTGGTGACGTCGGGCATAGAGATGGACAACCCGCTGAGCGCTTGCCCCGAGTTCAAGGTCAGCACATAAAACATCATCCCCACCACGACCGACGCTAGCGCCAAAAGACCCGCTGCGCCGAGGAGTATCCATCGAACGAGGCTTGCTTTGGGTGGCGTATCGCTCTGAAGAAGTGGGCGCAGGTCGTTGAGGTCCATGTTGTCTCCGCCTGGTTCAGGATTGGGTGTTGAGGATGATTCTACGGCGATTCTCGGTGCGGTGACCGCGGGCGTCAACGCCGGAGGTCCCGCCACGGGCTCGGGTGCTGTTACGGGTGCGGTTGCCGCTCGATCGGCTCGCCCACCCCCGACGAGGTTAGTGACCGACCGCAGCGCCGACGCGAAGTCGGCGGCGGTTCGATACCGAGCAGAACGGTCTTTCTCCAGCCCCTTGGCGATAATCATGTCGAATTCCGGAGACAGTTCGGGGCGCCGACTACGAGCGCGAGGCGCCGTCTGGGTGACATGTTGGAATGCGATGGATACGGATGTGTCGCCCGAAAACAACGGAGAACCGGTGACCATTTCGAACAGCACCACCGCGGTGGAATACAGGTCACTCCGGCCGTCGATGATCTCGCCCTTGGCCTGTTCGGGCGAGAAATACTGGGCGGTTCCGACAATCGCGGACGGGTCGTTGGTCGGGTCTTCGATTGCCTGGGCAATACCGAAGTCGCAGACTTTCACAACCCCCGATTGGGTAATCATGACGTTGCCGGGTTTGATGTCGCGATGAATAATCCCCGCCTGGTGCGATTCGGCTAACGCGTCAAGAATTCCGATTGCGATGTGCACCGCGACCTTGGGCTCGAACGGCCCGGCGTCCATTAACTTCCGCAGAATTTTGCCGTCAATGTATTCCATGACGATGTAGGGAATCGGAACGTCGGCCGACACCGCCGGGATGAATTCTTCGCCGGCGTCGTACACCCGCACGATGTTCGGATGCCCCATGGCGCTCACTGAGTGGGCTTCGCGCTGGAAGCGGTTTCGCGATTCGGCATCGGCTGCCACATCGGGGCGGAGCGCTTTGATCGCGACCCGGCGCTGAAGCCGAGTGTCCGTTCCGACGTACACATTGGCCATGCCCCCGCGTCCGATCAACGCCTCGGGCCGATAGCGCTGGGCAAACAGAAACGGTGAATCCACGATCGAATCCAAGTTGGAACGTGACGACGAATTGTTATCAACCAACGGTAATCACCAGGTCTTCCGATGGATTCGATGCGAGGTCGCCACATCTAACAATGTAGGACACACGAACCTCGGTGGTATCGGCATCAATCACGATTTCGGCGACCGTGACTTTCGAACCAAACGTGCTCACGTCGGCGAAAGAGCCCCCATTGACGGTGAATTCATAGGATTCGAGGACAAAACCCGCGGGGCACTCGGCGTAACGGGGCCACGAGATTGTGACGGTTCCCCCGGGAAGGTACGGCCCCGAACTCACCGTCAATGCCGAAGGCGACGGAGGCGTCGGAATCGCGTCATAGAAATACACCGCAACGAGCGAATCCGCGGGAACGCTCCCCCGCGGATTGACGCGATACGCCGTGCCCACCAAATCGATGGACGTCGCGATGTTTCCGGTCACGGCGTCAAGGCGGAGCCCCATCGACGCAAGCTTTTCCTCCACCTGATTGAGCGTGAGTCCGACGAATTCGTCTTCGTTAATCGTGACATTACTGGTGAGCGGATCGGTGGGCGCGGGCGTTGGTTCCACCGTTTCGCTTGCGCTCGGTGAGGGGAGAGGAGCGGGTGCTGATGGGCGCAAGACCAGTGCCACAATTATGCCGACCAGCACGACGGACAGAACGACAACGATGCCGATCAGGGGAAGTGTTTTGGGAAGCCTGCGATACGGAGAACGTTGGTCGTTTTCACGCGGGGCCACGGACACCGGGAGAATTCGGGTCGACGTGTCTTCCGAAACGTCTTGTGGATCGTCATCCACTGCGGGAACAAGGGCCAACGCTTCGCCGACACGTCCACGGGTGATGGCGATGGCGGCCCGAGCCAATTGACGAGCACTCGAGGGTCTGCGCTCGGGCTTTTTGGCGATGCACGCGAGAATGAGGTTTCGCACGGCCAGCGGCACGCTGTCGGGCAGCGGCGGCGGCGGTTGCTTGATGTGTGCCATCGCAATCGACACCTGGGATTCCCCCGTGAACGGGCGCTTCCCCGCGAGCGCTTCGTAGGCGACAATTCCCAGAGAATAAATGTCGGTGAGCGCACTTGCCGTCTTTCCGGAGGCCTGCTCGGGTGAAAGGTACTGCACCGTGCCCATCACCTGACCGGTCGCCGTCAGCGGAACTTGATCCGCCGCTCGAGCAATTCCGAAATCGGTGATTTTGACTCGTCCGTCTGGTGTGATGATGAGGTTTCCGGGTTTGATGTCGCGGTGGACGAGCCCCGCCTCGTGTGCGGCGTGTAGCGCGGACGCGGTCTGCGCCACGATATCGAGAACGCGCTCGGGTGAGAGAAAACGCTCGCGTTCCAAAATGGTGGACAGGGCTTCGCCGGGGACGAGTTCCATCACGAGGAACGCACTTCCGTCCTCTTCGCCGAAGTCGTAGACGCTCGCGATTCCCTCGTGGTTGACCAGGGCGGCGTGTCGAGCCTCGGCACGAAAACGTTCCCGAAATGCGGCGTCACCGAAGTATTCCTCTTTGAGGATTTTGATCGCCACGTTTCGTTCGATGACGCTGTCCAACGCTTGCCAGACCTCACCCATTCCACCAATGGCGAGTCGCGACTTGAGCGCATACCGCCCACCGAAGACGTGACCAATCTGAGGTCTCATTGCGCCAACACCGCCTCCATGATCTTTCGGGCGATCGGCGCAGCCACGGAGTTTCCCGTGCCGGAATTGCCCGGCCCGTCCGAATCTTCGACCACAACCACGACGGCCACTCTCGGATTGTCGGCGGGGGCAAACCCGGTAAACCAGAGCGTGTACGGCTGATCGACACCGTTTTCGGCCGTGCCGGTCTTTCCCGCAACGTCGATTCCCGGAATTCGAGCACCGCTCGCGACGCCGTCGGCGACGCCGTCGACCATCATGTCGCGCAGGATTCCTGCGGTGTCCGGGCTGATGGGTTGGCCATATTCAATCGGGGTGAATGGGCTGAGAGGCGACAGGTCACGGGCGAGCACGGAATCCACGACGGTCGGGGCCATCAGCAGACCACCGTTCGCGATGGCCGAGGACACCATGGCAATTTGGAGTGGTGTGACGCGAACATCGAACTGCCCAAAGGACGACAACATGAGTTGTGCGTCGTCCATTCCCGCGGGGAAAATTGACGGGGTCGTTTTCATCGGAACTTCGACGGTTGCGCCAAATCCGAACGCTTCGGCGTAGTCACGCAAACGTGCCTCCCCCAACTGCACCCCGATCTGAGCGAACGGGATGTTGCAGGACAGACGCAGGGCAGTTGAGATGGTGACGGACCGTCCCGGACCGCACGTGGAATCATTCGCGTTGTAAATCGTCGAATCGCTGAGCGGCAAGTCGAGCTTGGACGGGTTCGGAATCGCCGACTGTGCGGACATCATTCCCGAATCGATGGCCGCTGAGGCGACGACTAACTTGAACACCGAACCCGGGTGGTACAAATCGCCACCGATTGCCCGATTCACGAGCGGTCCCGCGGCCGAATTGAGCAGAGCGTCGTAGTTGGAGCGCACCACATCCGAATCGTGCGAGGCGAGGTCATTCGGGTCAAAAGTCGGAGTGCTGACAAACGCCAGAATCCTGCCGGTTGACGGCTCGACGGCGATGGCCGCACCCGTGAGTTCTCCGAGGGCGTCCCGCGCCACTTGCTGGACCGCAGGATTGAGGGTGAGCTTCACCGACGCACCGCGTGGGTCGGTGCCCGAGACGAGTGCAATGATTTGGTCGAAGAACTGCGAATTCGATTGACCGCTCAGTTTGTCATTCATGGCGAACTCGAGTCCGCTGATGCCCTGGTTGATGGTGAAGTAGCCCGTCACCGGAGCGAAGAGCCCGCCGCCGTGATACGTGCGCTGGTATCGATACACGTCGTCGACGGGCAAGGATTCGGCGATGAGAGTTGACCCCACCAGGATTGACCCGCGTTCGGTGGCGTACGAGTCATACAGAGTGCGCACGTTGCGCGGGTCGACGCGCAGGTTGTCGACTTGAAACACCTGAATGACGGTGGCGGAAACGAATAGCGCGCCGAACAGGACGCCGATGCCGATGCTGACACGCCGAAGTTCCGTGATCATGCGCCCGGCACCGCCTCGCGCTGGTGGCGAACAGTGTCACTGAGCCGCAACAGCAGTGCCACAATTATCCAGTTCGCGACGAGCGATGACCCACCCGCGGCGAGGAACGGTGTGGTGAGCCCCGTGACCGGGATCACCCGAGTCACCCCGCCCACGACAATGAAGACCTGTAGCGCGAGGACGAACGTGAGCCCCACGGCCAGCAGCCGACCGAAGTCGTCAGAGCCATTGATGCCGATTCGAATTCCCCGAGCGATAAACAACAGGTACAGCGAGAGAATCGCAAACACCCCGACCAGCCCGAGTTCTTCTCCGAGGCTGGCCATGATGTAGTCCGATTCGGCGAGGGGCACGATACCCGGGTGGCCCGCACCGAGGCCCGTGCCGATGATTCCTCCCGAGGCGAAGCCGAAAAGCCCCTGAACGAGTTGATAGGAGCCGCCGACGGCCTCGTAATTCGCTTGGTTGAAGGAATCGAGCCACGCGGCGAACCGACCCTGGACGTAGGTGAGGAACTGACTGGCGATGAGTGCGCCCGCTCCGAACAACCCGCCTCCGACAACGAACCAAATTGCCCGTCCGGTCGCCACGTACATCAGGACGAGGAAGAGTCCGAAATAGAGCAGTGACGTGCCGAGGTCGCGCTGGAAAATGAGAACCAGCATCGCGACCACCCAGACCACGAGGATTGGTCCGAGGTCCTTGATTCGCGGCCAGGTCACCCCGAACAAGCGCTTCCCGACCACCGACAGCGAGTCGCGCGCCGTGACGAGATAGCCGGCGAAGAACAACGCGAGTGCGATTTTGCCGATTTCGCCCGGCTGGAAAGACACGAAACCGAGGTCGACCCACAGCCGCGCGCCGTTGATGGTGACACCGATGAACGGGACGAGGGGCAACATCAGCAACACGACACCGACCAACATCCAGACGTACCGGTAACGCTGCAAGACGCGGTGGTTTCGAACGGTCACAATGACCCCGATCGCGACGACTGTCGCAATCGCTGTCCACACCATTTGGCGGGTAGCGTTCGCTTCCCAGCCCGTCAGACCGAACGACAGGTCGAGTCGATGGATCATCGCGATTCCGAGCCCGTTGAGAAGAGTAACGATGGGAAGGATCAGCGGGTCGGCATCACGGGCGACGAATCGCTGCGCGACGTGCATCGCGAGAACGATGGCACCGAGCCCGAATGTCAGGCCGATGATGGACGGGTTGACCACTCCGGTCACGCCAATATCCACGAGCGCGAGGGCTGCGGTGGTGACGATCATGGCAAAAACAATGAGCGTCGCCTCGAGGTTCCGAAGTTTCGTCGGAACCTTGAGGCGCAGCATGAGCTGCTCGGTGATGGTCGCGTTCGCCGGGCTACTGGGACTGAGAGGCAATCTCGATCCTTTCGACGACGAGCAGGGCCTGTTTGAGACTCAGGACCGGGATGGTGAGTTCCACCGAGGTCCTCACAAAATCAGAGAGCGAGGAGAGCGGAATATCCGTGTCGCGCACGATGGTGTGCAGCGGAATCGAGCCGAAGTCTCCGTTGATTCCGCGATAAACGACGACACTGTCTCCGTCAGTACCCACAAAGAACTGCGATTGGGTCCAGACGTAGCCGTAGATGCCGAAGCCGACGACGACGGCGAGGGCCAACGAGAAATAGACAGCCCAACGCGACCGTCGTTGTGCCGCACGGCGTTTGTCCTCGGCGACGAGTGTGTCCAAATAATCGGCGGTCTCGAAATGTTCTTCCATCGCGCTGCCGGATTTGGGCGAAAAAAGGCGCGAAACAACCCGGGGTAGTGGTCTGGTCACCGCGTCAAAAAGTAGGGGAAGTGCGGCC
>CAMDKN010000004.1 GCA_945901035.1 Gulosibacter massiliensis
CGACAGCAAACATCCACCCTGGTAGCTCTCGCGACGTCACGAAACCGACTCTATCGCCCTCGTTTCTGGCAGACTCTCGCCATGACCTCCGATTTCCCCGTCGTTGATGCGAGTATCCACGAACTTGCCTCTGCTCTGGAATCGGGTCGTGTCACGAGTGTCGAACTTGTCGCCGCCTACCTTCGGCGAATCGGGTTTTTCGATCGCCACGGCATCCTCCTCAACGCCGTACCGGTGCTGAATCCGTCGATGTTTGCCGATGCGCGCGCCTCCGACGAACGGCGCTCGCGGGGCGCGTCGCGGGGAAGGCTCGACGGCATTCCCTACACCGCCAAGAATTCGTATCAGGCGAAAGGATTGACCGTTGCGGCGGGGTCTCCGGCATTCGCCGATCTGGTGGCGATGGAAGACGCGTTCACCATTTCACAGTTGCGAAAAGCGGGTGCGGTGTTGATCGGGCTGACGAACATGCCCCCGATGGCGAACGGCGGAATGCAGCGCGGGCTGTATGGCCGAGCGGAGAGCCCCTACAACGCCGATTTTCTGACGGCGGCGTTCGGTTCCGGTTCGTCCAACGGGTCGGGCACCGCGACGGCGGCGAGTTTTGGTGCATTCGGGCTCGGTGAAGAGACGTGGTCGTCCGGCCGGGCTCCTGCGTCGAACAACGCGCTGTGCGCGTACACGCCGTCGCGCGGGGTGATTTCGACTCGCGGAAACTGGCCGCTTGTTCCAACGATGGATGTCGTCGTTCCGCACGCTCGTACGATGGACGATCTGCTTGCGATACTCGACGTGGTGGTCGACGACGATCCCGTTGTTCGGGGGGATTTTTGGCGGGTACAACCGTGGGTGAAAACACCACCTTCATCGGAACTTCGCCCCGCGTCCTACCACGCGCTGAGCGACGGGAACGCGCTTCACGGCAAAAGGATTGCCATCCCGCGCATGTATATCAACGCCGAGACGCACACGACCGACCCGATTGAAACCCGCGAATCGGTGGTCGAACGGTGGGGCATGGCACGCGAAGCGCTCGAGCAATTGGGCGCCGAAGTAATCGAGACCGACTTTCCCGTTGTGACCCACTACGAAGACAAATCGGGAGCCCCGCACAACCTGGTGGCGCGCGGATTGGTGCCGGCCGACTTTGCCGACCGCGAACTTCACGAACTCAGCATGTGGTCGTGGCACGAGTTTCTTGCCGCGAACAACTACCCCCGCCTGAACACGCTGGTGGACGTCGACGGGGACAAAATTTTCCCACAACCGGCGGGGGCACTCGACGACCAGTACGGCATTCACCAGTCGCGGTTTTCCCCCGAAGACGTGACGCTCGACAGTTATGTCACCGACGCGCGTCGCGACGGGATTGCGAACCTGGAGGACATCCCGGGGATCGCCGAGGGAATTCGGGGGCTCGAATGCGCCCGCGAGTTGGACCTTGAACAGTGGATGGATGCCAACAACCTCGATGCGGTCGTATTTCCCGCCGTTGCCGATGTCGGCCCCGCCGACATGGACGTCAATCCCGAATCGGCGCGGCTCGGTTGGCGAAACGGCACGTGGGTGGCCAACGGCAACGTGGTCATTCGCCACCTGGGGATCCCGACCGTGACGGTTCCGATGGGAAACATGAGCGACATCGGGATGCCGATCGGGCTCACCTTTGCGGGCCGCGGGTATGACGACACGAATCTGCTCGCGATGGCTTCGGCATTCGATCGACGCTTCATTGGACGCGTACCACCACCGCGCACCCCCGAACTCGACGGAGTCGCGTGGATTGACCGCGAGACCGCCGGCGAGGCTGTGCCATCGGTTGAACTCTCCGTTTCTGCCGGCAAGGCGGCAAACGGGCAGGTTCCGATTCACATCGACGTGAACACGAACGCGTCGCAGGTCGCGGTTTCGGTCAACGGAATCTCGTGTGCCGGTGAGGTCACTCCAACCGGGGTGTCGGTTGACACCACGGTTCCCGAATCCGAACACTCGCGAATTCACAGCGAATGGCGGGGCGGCTATGGTTCCGTTGTCGTCGCGATGGCCCGGTCTGGAACCGGAGTCGTGGGCGATTACGCAATTGTCGGCGGAGTCGCCTAGCCCGCGTTACCGAACCAACCGGTGGGCGGTCCGAGGGACAACAGCGTCGCAAAGATGGTTGCAATCAAGACGAGCAATGTCACTCCCAGCAGCGCTGGTCGATTGATAAACCAACGGAACAATCGATCAAACCAGTGAGCGTCCCGCGGGTCCGCCGTCGCGGTTCGTCGCCATTCACCGGCCAGCAAACCGAGTTTCGAAACGTATGACTCAAACGGAACTGTGGCAAACGGAATAATGGCGAGCGCGATTCCGAGAACGGTTCGTCCTAAACCCCATCGGTTATTGACGCCGATCAGCGCAGCGCTGACTCCGTAACCGAGGAAAACGGCACCGTGTATTCCTCCGACGATGGTGACCAGAATCGGCGGGGCACCGACGGTGGCGCGCAACGCGAGCCCGCTCAAGAGAAGCGCCCAGGTGACGCCCTCGCTCAGGGCAAAAAACCGAAACAGTCGGCCCGGCGTCAGAGACGGTTTCTGGAGTTGGGGGCTTCTCGCGTCGTCGGTCATGGAAAACCTCACAGAGTGAATTGTTGGTGAACAGGGGGTGTGTCCCTATTCAACCGTGTGAAACTGTAGACGTCGTCATCCGTTCGTGTGAAAGGTCACCGTCATGGAATCACCTCGCGCAACCGTCCTGTTTGTCTGTGTTCACAATGCGGGTCGATCGCAGATGGCGGCCGGGTTCCTCGAGCACCTGGCGGGGGATCGGGTCGAGGTGCTCTCCGCGGGCACGGAACCGAAAGAGGACATCAACCCTTCGGCGATTGAGGCGATGGCGGAGGCGGGGATCGACATCACACACAATTCGCCCAAAGTCCTGACCACCGAGGCCGTCCAGGCATCGGATTACGTGATCACCATGGGCTGCGGTGATACCTGCCCCTATTTCCCGGGAAAAACCTATCTCGACTGGCCTCTCGCCGACCCCGCGGGTAAAGGAGTCGAGGACGTGCGGCCGATTCGCGACGAGATCCGTGCGAAGGTTGAGGCGCTCATCGCGGAAATAGACGCCACAAACTGAGGTTCGTGGATTCCCTCACGGCGCCCGGATTGTGAACCGCAGTCAGCCCGCGCCGTCGCGTACCGCTTAGGGGTGGGCGACGGACCGTTCCAATTTGGCTCCTTCGACGTCCACGTCGGGCAGAATTTTGTCGAGCCACTTCGGCAACCACCAGGCAGCTGGGCCGAGGAGTTTCAGTGCGGCGGGCACCAAGACAAGTCGCACGAGGAAGGCGTCAATCAAGACCCCGACCGCGAGCCCAAAACCGACGGGTTGGATCATCGTCGTGTGGCTGAAGATGAACCCACCGAACACGGCGATCATGATGATGGCGGCGGCGGTCACGACGCTTCGGCTCAGCCGCAAACCGTAGTTGCTTGCGTCCGTTGCCGATTTCCCGTGGATGTAGGCCTCGCGCATCCCCGAGGCGAGGAATATCTGATAGTCCATTGCCAGCCCGAACAGGATTCCGATCAACATCGTCGGGAGGAAACTGAGAATCGGAGCGGGGTCGTGGACTCCGAAGAGGAACCCGAGCCAACCCCATTGGAAGACCGCGGTGATGGACCCGAGGGTCGCGAAGACGGTGAACAGAAATCCGGCGCTCGCGATGAGCGGGAGCCAGATTGACCGGAACACGAGAACCATGATGAGAAGGGAAAGCCCGATGACGGTCATGAGATAAATGGGCAACGCTTCACTGAGCTTTCCGGACACGTCGATGTTGATGGCGGCCATTCCGGTGACGTTCACGGTCGCGTCGAGTGACTCGCGGAAGTCGTCGTCGAGTGCGCGGACGTCCCGCACGACCTGCTCGGTCGATTCGTCGTTGGGACCGTCGGCGGGGACAACGCGGAAGATGGCGATACGTCGATCGTCCGAGAAGCCGGCGGGGACGGACGAATTCACGTTTGCGACGCCCATGATGAGTTCGGTCGCTGCGGCATTGAACTCGAGTTCGTCGTCTTCACTGATGGGAGCGTCGGCGGTGGCGACCACGAGCAGGGTCGCATTCGCCCCTTCACCGAACGCCTGTTCGGTGAGTTTGTAGGACTTGTAGCCCGTCGAATCGACGGGCTCGGATGAACCGTCGGGCAACCCGAGCCGCATCCCCAAAAGCGGAATGGCCGTGATCCCGAGCACCACCAGAGTCACCAAAACGGCCGCGATGGGACGGCGTGTGGCGAACACTGGCGCGGACGAGGTGACCTCGGGTACGTCTCCGGTCGGATTGCGGTCACGAAGAGCGGCTCGCTCTTTCCTGCTGAGAACCTTCATCCCCACGAGCGAGAGGACGGCGGGATTGAACGTCACGGCCACAAGGACGGAGATGGCGATTGCGGCGGCGCCCACCGAACCCATGAGTCCGAGGAACCCGATTCCAGTGAGGTTGAGCGCGGCGAGGGCGATGATGACGGTCATTCCGGCAAACGTGACCGAGTTGCCCGACGTTCCGTTCGCCAACGCGATCGACTCGGGAATCGACATTCCCGCTTTCACTTGTCGGCGATGGCGGTTGATGATGAAGAGCGAATAGTCGATTCCCACCGCGAGCCCCAGCATGATTCCGAGGATGGGGGTGGTGGTGGTGGACTCCACCACCGCGGCCAGAGCGACCGACGATGCCCCCGAGATGGCGACGCCGACAAGTGCGGACAACACGGGGAGCCCCGCGCCAATCAGGGTCCCCAGCATGACGAAGAGCACGATGGCCGCGACAATCAGACCGACGACTTCGCCCGGTCCGAGTAGGCCGCTCAAAGAACGCGTGAGGTCTTGAGAAAACTCGACGGTCACCGTGTCGGTCGCCGTGGCGGCGAGCGCATCAACGACGGCCATCTTGTCGTCGGTTTCCACCTCGCTGATGGGTGTCGTGAACAGGACGGTCGCCGATGCCGTGAGGTTATCGGCGGACACCACGCGATATCGTTCCACGCCGGACATGATGACGCGGGCGGATTCGAATTCCACGAGGGCATCGTCGAGTTTGGCTTGGCCGCGATCGAGTTTGCGTTGCGCGCGCGCGAGTGCGGTGTCCCCAGCATCCGCCTGGCGCTCGCCGTCGCGGAGTTTGGCGCTACCCGCGTCGAGCTTCGCTTGGCCATCGACGATAGCTGCGCGATTTTCCGCAACGGTCGCTAAACCGCCGTTGACCAGTGCCAACTGAGCTTCAAGGGCGGCGATTTCGTCGGCGAATCCGCCCAATTGTTCGTACTGGGCAATTCCGGCTTCGATCGTGGCTTTGTTGGCGCGAAGTTCCTTGGCCGCCGCCCGCAGTTCAGCGAATCCCTCATCCAATTTCTTCTGGTTTGCTGCGATCTCAACCCGACCGTCTGCGATGTCCTTTCGAGCGTCGACAATCTGCGCCAGTCCGTCCGTTATTTTTTGTTGCCCGCGGTCGATTTTTCGTTGCCCGTCGGCGAAGTCGGTGGGTGCGTTCGCGACGTCGGCCGCGTTGTCGTCGAGCGTCTGCTGTACCTCAAACGGATCAACCGTGTCGTCCACTGCGGGCAAGTCGTGAACCGTCGCTAGCGCTCGAGAGATGGCGTCTTTTTCGGATTCCGTGAAGGGCGCGCCATCCGACTTGTGGAAGATGACCTGACCCGCGCCTCGACTGGCGTCCGTGAATTCGGATTGCAAGAGGTCGATTGTTTTTTGCGCGTCGGTCCCGTCGATTGTCATCGCCGTAGAAAAGGTTCCACCCGCGGTTGCGGCGATTCCGCCGACAATTCCCAGAACGGCGAGCCACGCCACGATGACGGCCCACGCGCGCCGTGCCACAAAGACACCGAGACGGTAAAGGAGTTGGGACAAGGAAGACCTCCGCGATTATTGCACTAGTGAATAAAAGTATTGCACTAGTGCACAAATGAGTCAAATCGGGAGTACGCTAGCCTCGTGAGCTCCGAGACCGTGACGACCGTGGGCGCCAGCCACGTGCTTGGACGCCGACCCAAATCCACGCCCGTGGAGATTATCCCGGTGGCGTGGGCGCTGTTCGAAAAAGACGGTTACGAATCGACGACGATGGCGGACATCGCCGACGCCAGCGGAATTTCCCGACGAACCTTGTTCAATTATTTCCCCACCAAAGAAGCAGTCTTGTACCCCGCGGTGGACGCGTACATGGTCGACTTCACCAAGTGTTTGGTCAATCGACCGGGCGGAGAGCCCCTCTTCGCGTCACTCGAGCAATCGTTGTTGCAGTGCCGTGACAAACAGATCGAACTGGAAGAAATGTTCAACCCGGGTCCCGTAGTTCACGCCGCCCGATTGGGAGAATCCGCCATTCGGTACACGCGTGATCTGTGGGCCAGTGAGATGGAGAAGGCGGTCGCGGTGAAGTTGGCGAACGTGCCGGGCGGCACAGTGATGGCCGGGTTTGTCGGAGCCCTCGCCGCGCAGATTTGGACCGAGATCACCAAGCAAATGAAAACAGACGGTCCGGGCGCAGACATTAACACCGCTCTCGCGGTGGCGATGACGTCGCTCAAACGCCTCTTCGCCTAACAAGCCGCGGCAACGGCAATTCGCGCTAGCGCGGCTGCAATGTCACGTTGGGCATGTCCGGGGCGGGAATCCAGCCACCGACGTGGTCCGCGAACGGCGGATAGGTGTGCAGGTTCCAGTCGAGGCGCATCTGTTCGATTTCGTCGTGATCGCGGCCGATAAAGTTCCACCACATCAGAATCTGTTCCGTGAACGGCTCACCGCCGATGATGATGACTGTTCCCTTTCCGGACAACGACAGCGTGTACTCGCCGACCGGAGAGAACCACAGAGCGCTTTCGGGAACGTCTTCGCCGTTGGCTGTCACGGTCCCGCCAACGTTGAGCACTCCGTATTCCCACGCGGGGTTGAGCGGAATCGTGCCGGCGGTACCGACCGTCACTTCGGCCCCGACCAGCGGGCTGAACACCGTCGCCGATGAGTGAGCGTCTCCCCAACGCCCGATGAAAACCGATGCGTGATGGTCGCCGAAGGACACGGTGGGGATGTGGCCGATGTGTTGGAACGCGGGGGGCATGCCGCGCACCGCATCGGGTAACGCAATCCACAGTTGAACCGCGTGCAACGTGTCCGGACCGAGAAGGCTGCGTTCGCTGTGGGACACGCCGGAACCCGCGGTCATGAGGTTGAGGCTCCCCGGGGTGATGGTTTGGACCGAGCCCAGGCTGTCGCGGTGGTCCACCGCTCCGTCGAGTAACCAGGTGACGGTCTGAAGTCCCGCGTGCGGGTGGGCGGCCACCGTCATCCCATCGACCTGTGGGGTCGGGCCGAAATGATCCACGAACACCCATGCCCCGATTTTCCGCAGACGAGCGTGGGGGATTGATCGTCGAACATCCACTTCCGTGCGCGTGGTCAACTTGACGACCCTCGGCTCGATTATCACGAGTCCAGTATCACCCCAACAACCAATCGGCAGAGCGCGTACACTGTTCTCAGCCCCTCGCGTGGCGCCACCCAGGCCAACTCCCCCAGGTCGGAAACGAAGCAAGGGTAACCCGGCTCTGGCGGGTGCGCGGGGGGTCTTTTCGCTTCCACCCATCGCGCTCGACCGGACGATATAGACCGTCTGCTCGCGCCGCCCAGAGAAAGTCGGTGGGTGCGGGTAATCTCAAGGGGTGGCAGTCGCTCTTTATCGTCGGTATCGACCGGAATCGTTCGATGAACTCATTGGACAATCCCAGGTCACGGACCCGTTGCGCGCCGCCCTCCGCCAAAACCGCGCGAATCATGCGTATCTGTTTTCAGGACCGCGCGGCTGCGGCAAGACGACGTCCGCTCGAATCCTGGCTCGGTGCCTCAATTGTGCTGAAGGTCCGACTGACACCCCGTGCGGAAAGTGCGAAAGCTGCGTGGAATTGTCGCGAGACGGTTCGGGGTCGCTCGACGTCGTCGAAATCGACGCCGCGAGCCACAACGGGGTCGACGACGCACGCGAACTTCGCGAACGAGCCGGGTTTGCCCCCGCGCGCGACCGGTACAAGATTTTCATCCTCGATGAAGCTCACATGGTCACCCAACAGGGATTCAATGCATTGCTCAAGATCGTCGAGGAACCGCCGGAGCACGTCAAGTTCATTTTCGCGACGACCGAGCCGGAAAAAGTGATTGGGACAATTCGCTCCCGCACGCATCACTACCCGTTCCGCCTTGTTCCCCCCGCGGTCATGCTCGACTACGTCGCGGAACTCTGTGTTCAGGAAAAAGTGACCGTGGAGGACGGCGTTCTGCCATTGGTTATTCGTGCCGGCGGGGGTTCGGTGCGCGACACGCTGTCGCTGCTCGACCAAATCATCGCGGGTTCCGACAACGCGGTCGTCACCCGTGAGCGAACCAACAACCTCCTCGGCTACACCCCGGGGGAACTTCTCGACGAGAGCATCGAAGCAATCGGCCAGGCGGACGCCGCGCACGCCTTTTCCGCGATTGACCGCGTAATTCAAACCGGCAATGACCCCCGCCGTTTTGTCGAGGACGTCCTGGAACGTTTCCGGGATCTCGTCATCGTGAACGCGACGGGAACCGGTGCTGCGGCGGTGCTGCGCGGTGTCCCGCAGGACGAGATTGTTCGGATGTCGGCTCTCGCCGAATTGTTCGGCGGTCCGGCACTCTCGAAAGCGGCCGATATTGTGAACGCCGCACTGACCGGAATGACCGGAACGACGCCTCCTCGAATTCACCTCGAACTCATGGTCGCGCGATTGTTGACCGAGTTGTCGGACGGTCCAGCGGAAACTCGAGCCGTTGCTGCGCCGGTTGCTGCGCCGGTGGTTGCTGCACCCGTCGTGGCCGCTGACCCTACGCCGCCGACTCCCGTTGCCGCCGCAGGGTCACTTGCCGAGCTCGTAGAGGTTTGGCCCGCCATCTTGGAAGAACTTCAGTCCTCCAAAGGGTCGTGGCTGGTCATCAACTCCGCTCGCCCGGCGTCACTCGAGGGCGACGTTCTCACCCTCGAATTCGCCGATCAGCAGTGGGTCGAGCGCTTCAAAGAAAAATCCGAGAGCGGTCCGGCGGTTTACGAGGATTTGCGCGAGGCGATTGTCGGTGCCCTCGGGGTTCGATTGCGTTTCGTGCCGCGTGTGGGAATGGCAGCCACCACCGCCACGCCGCCCGCTCCCGGCCCATCGCCCGCTCCGAGTGAAGCCGCGACTGCGGCGCCCACCCATTCCGAAACCGCAATTGCGGACGATGCCCCCACGACGAAAATGGAACCGGTGATTCCCGTCGCGGGCACGACACCCGATACACCAGCGCAATCAATTCCGAAACCCGATGAAGAACAACGCGGCGAATCGGTGGTCCGCGATGTCTTGGGCGCAAAGTTGATTGCCACAATCGACGACGCAGCGGCACCCATCAGCCGAACCGCACCAGCAGAGGACGGCCTTGCCATCTTCGATGTCGACCCTGCACCCGAAAAAGACTGACAATGTACGAGGGAATTCTGCAGGAACTGATCGACGAATTTGGGCGTCTTCCCGGGATCGGACCGAAATCGGCACAACGCATCGCGTTCCACATTATTCAAACCGAGTCCTTTGACCCGACTCGCTTAGCCGAGCTCTTGCACACGGTCCGCGCGAGCGTGCGGTTCTGCGCGGTCTGCGGAAACGTGTCGCAGGACGACGAGTGTGCGATCTGCCGGGACCCGCGACGTCGTCGGGACCAGATTTGTGTGGTCGAAGAGGCGAAAGACGTCGTCGCGATCGAACGCACACGTGAATTCGCGGGTCTGTATCACGTGCTGGGTGGCGCGATCAGCCCGATCGATGGCATCGGGCCCGATCAGTTGCGCATTGCGCCTCTCCTCGAGCGATTGCGGGACACCTCGATTACGGAAATCATTTTGGCCATGGACCCGAACGTCGAAGGCGAAGCGACAGCGACGTATCTGTCCCGTCTGATCGGGCCGCTGGGGATCATCGTTACTCGCCTTGCGAGCGGATTGCCGGTCGGTGGCGATCTCGAATACGCCGATGAAATAACGCTGGGGCGCGCTCTTGAAGGTCGCACTCGAATCACCCAGAACTAAATTTCACTAAGATTGGGCGGAACGGTGGGCAACGGCGCGACCACTGAGACTTGTCCTTCTACCGAGAGAAAATCCGTGTCTCTAATCGTCCAAAAGTTTGGCGGCTCGTCCGTCGCCGATGCCGAGAGCATCATGCGCGTCGCTCGCCGAATTGTCGCGACGCGCGAGGACGGTCACGATGTGGTCGTCGCCGTATCGGCGATGGGGGACACGACCGACGAATTGGTCGATCTGGCTCACCAGATCACGCAAACTCCCGACCCGCGGGAACTCGACATGCTGCTCACGACCGGCGAGCGAATTTCGATGGCTCTCCTGGCCATGGCTATCAAGAGCCTCGGCCACGAGGCGCGTTCCTACACGGGAAGCCAAGCGGGAATGATGACCACCGCCGAGCACGGATCCGCGCGCATCGTGAACGTGACCCCGGATCGAATTCGCGAGGCTCTCGATGACGGTGCGATAGCTATCGTCGCGGGATTTCAGGGTTTCAATCGGGACTCCAAAGACATCACGACTCTCGGGCGCGGTGGCAGCGATACGACGGCAGTCGCTCTGGCGGCCGCACTCGGCGCTGATGTCTGCGAAATCTATACCGACGTCGACGGTGTGTTCACCGCGGATCCGCGTGTCGTTCCTCGCGCACATCCAATCGAAGTGGTGACGTTCGAAGAGATGTTGGAGTTGGCTGCTGCCGGAGCAAAAGTCCTCCACATCCGTGCGGTCGAGTACGCTCGACGTCACGGCGTCGCTATTCACGTTCGATCCAGTTTCGCGGACACGAAGGGAACGCACATCGTCGCGGAAAGGGGAAACAACATGGAAGAGCCCATCATCACCGGTGTGGCCGGTGACGTGTCCGAAGCAAAAATCACGGTGGTCGGGGTTCCCGATATCCCCGGCAAAGCAGCCGAAATTTTCACCATCGTGGCCGGGACCGGAGCCAACATCGACATGATTGTGCAAAACGTTTCCGCCCAGGAAACCGGTTTGACGGACATCTCGTTCACTCTTCCCAAAACGGACGGCGAAAAAGTTCTTCACGCGCTTCGCGACGCCCAGGGCGAGGTTGGTTTCCACGACATCGTCTATGACGACGACATCGGCAAGCTCTCGGTTGTGGGGGGTGGAATGCGCACAAACGCGGGCGTGTCCGCCCAGTTGTTCACCGCGCTGTTCACGGCAGGGATCAACATCGAAATGATTTCAACCTCAGAAATTCGAATCTCGGTCGTGACGCGCGGCGAAGACCTCGCTCGGGCGATGCAAACGGTTCACACCGCATTCGGCCTCGACGGTGACGTCGACGCGGTCATTTACGCCGGAACGGGTCGATAATGGGCGCGCGTATCGGCGTTGTCGGGGCTACCGGCCAGGTCGGAACGGTGGTTCGGCAGATGCTCGCCGACCGAAAGTTCCCCATCGAGGAGATTCGATTCTTTGCTTCCGCGCGCAGCGCCGGCTCGGTTTTGGCGTTCGAGGGGACCGACATCGTGGTCGAAGATGCGGCAACGGCTGATCCGACCGGGCTCGACATCGCGATCTTTTCGGCTGGCGCCATTTTGTCCAAGGCCCAAGCACCGCGATTTGCAGCCGCGGGAGTGACCGTCATCGACAACTCGAGCGGTTGGCGGATGGACCCCGAGGTGCCACTCGTGGTCTCGGAGGTAAATCCCCACGCAATCGACGAGGCGGTCAAGGGAATCATCGCAAACCCCAACTGCACCACGATGGCGGCGATGCCAATTCTCAAACCGTTGGACACCGAGGCGGGCTTGGCGCGTCTCCAAATTTCGACCTATCAGGCGACGTCCGGTGCGGGTCTGGTCGGAGGGGCGGAGCTGCTGACTCAGATCAAAGCCGTGGTTGCTCAGGACGCGATGACCCTTGTCCACGACGGTCGCTCGGTCACAATGCCCGAACCGACGACGTTCCCGCGCAACATCGCGTTCAACGTGATCCCGCAGGCAGGGAACTTCGTTGACGACGGACTGGGCGAGACGGATGAGGAAAAGAAGCTTCGCAACGAAACACGCAAGATTCTCGAATTGCCCAACCTTCCCGTCGCCGGGACGTGTGTTCGAGTTCCGGTTTTCACGGGACACTCACTCTCCATCCACGCGCAGTTCGATCGTCCCATCACACCGGACCGCGCTCGCGAGATTCTGTCCGCGGCCGCCGGTGTGAGGTTGCAGGACGTTCCGACTCCACTCGACGCGGCGGGAATCGACCCGAGTCTCGTCGGTCGAATTCGACAGGACCAATCGTTTGAGGACGGCACGGGTCTCGTGATGTTCATCTCGAACGACAACCTGCGAAAGGGCGCCGCGCTCAACGCCGTTCAAATCGCGGAAATTGTGGCGGAACGTAAAGGCTTGCTTTAGCTCTTTCGCATCGACCGGGTAGTCCGGATAGCCAATTGAATCACTGCGTAAATCAGTAGAGCTGACAACAGTGGGTTTGCCCACTCGGCAGGAGTTATCGTGGCCAGCCACACGCCGATAATTGACGCCACGGACATCGGTATTCCCAGGGAAATTCCTGCGCGCCAATTCACCGCGCCTGCCCGCGCCGAACCGATCGTGCCGGTGATTGCGGCGGGCGCCATGGCAATGAGCGAGAGGGCTTTGGCGGTCAGGTCGCTTACTCCGAATCCCAGAACCAACAGCGGAATCGCGAGAATTCCACCCCCTACACCGAGCAACCCGGCGACGAACCCCATGAACACTCCGACTACAAACAGTCCCGCGATTGTAGGAATTGACCATTCCAGGTGGCTCTCGCGATCAGGCAGTACGAGCAACACCTGAATCGCGGCGCTGAAAAGAACCGCAATGAAAATCCACCGAACGATGACGGTGTTCCACGTGCGCAGGGCCCACGTACCGAGCGGCGCGGTGATCATCGACCCAATCGCGATGATGAGCCCGAAAACGGTCTGATTGAACGGGACACTGCCGGACAACAGAAAAGCGGTTGCGGCAACCACCGAGGTGGGGATGATTGCGACGAGTGACGTGATCGAGGCTTGTCGTTGGTCGACGGGAAAAAACAACAACAGCAACGGAATAACGATGATGCCGCCGCCGACTCCGAAGAAACCGGCAAACACACCCGCGACCAGCCCGATCGCGGAGTAGGTGAACGGGCTCAAACGCTCGTCGATGTTCGGCACATCGTCAGCCTACTGGCGTGGATAAGATGGACTCGTGACCAAGGTATTTGACGTCGTTCTCGTGGGTGGGGGCATCATGAGTGCCACGCTCGGCTCGTTGCTTCGTCGGCTTGAACCAGACTGGTCAATCGCGCTGTTCGAGCGCGGGCACAGAATTGCGCCAGAGTCGACAGACCCCTGGAACAACGCGGGCACCGGCCACTCGGCGTTGTGCGAACTCAACTACACCCCCGAAGCGGCCGACGGTTCCGTCGCGGTGTCGAGCGCGGTTAAGGTCAATGAAGAATTTCAGTTGTCCCGCGAATATTGGTCGGCACTGGTCGAAGACGGAACAATCCCTGATCCGCGGGCGTTTCTCGTCCCCGTTCCTCACATCGCGTTCGTCTGGGGTGCGGCGAATGTCGCCTATCTGAAGGCCCGACACGACGCGTTGAAGGACCACCCGTTGTTCCCCGGTTCCGAATTCACCGATGACCCGCGCGTGATTCATCAGTGGGCGCCTCTCGTGATGCCGGGACGGTCCAAGGACGAGCCCGTTGCGGCGACGCGGTTTCTCAATGGAACGGACATTAACTTCGGCGCCCTCACCACGATTTTGGTCGATTCCTTTGCTGGACCGAAAACCGATGTCCGCATCAACCATCCGGTGCAATCAATCCGGCGGCGCAAGGACGGTTTGTGGGCTGTCTCGGTTCGCAATCGAATCGGCGGCACCCCGGCGACCGTGCTCGCAAAGTTCGTTTTCGTCGGTGCAGGCGGTCATGCGCTCAATTTGCTGCAACGCGCGGGCATTCCCGAAATCCGCGGTTTCGCCGGCTTCCCGGTGTCGGGGCAGTTCTATCGATGTGACATCCCCGAGGTCGTTGCGCGACACAACGCGAAGGTCTACGGCAAGGCGGCGGTGGGCGCTCCGCCTATGTCGGTCCCTCACCTCGACACTCGGGTGGTCGACGGTCAGTCCAGCCTGTTGTTCGGCCCATATGCGGGTTTCACCCCGAAGTTCTTGAAGGCCGGTTCGTGGTGGGACCTCCCGAGGTCGATTCGCCCCGGAAACCTCATCCCCATGTTGGCGGTGGCGGCGACCAATTTCGGACTCGTCAAATATCTCGCGACCGAGATTTTCGCGGGGCGCGCAAAGCGCCTGAACGCCCTTCGGGAGTATTTCCCGGACGCTAACCCCGCCGACTGGTATGGCTATTCCGCCGGACAGCGTGTTCAGGTGATCGCGAAAGACGACACCAAGGGCGGCGTGCTGAAGTTTGGTACCGAGGTCGTCGCCCACAAAGACGGATCAATCGCGGGATTGTTGGGCGCATCGCCCGGAGCATCGACATCGGTCGCCGCGATGCTCGACGTGCTCGCACGGTGTTTCCCCGCACATCAGGGCGCCTGGGCGCCGAAATTGGCAAAGCTTGTTCCGTCGTACGGAAAGTCCCTGTCGACGGACGCGGCGGCCGCACGCACGTCGCTCAAGCGCACAGCCGCCGTTCTCGGCATCCGTTAACCCCGTAGAACGCGTATCGCCTCGGAGGGCGGGGACTCACCCGCACTGTTGACGGCAATCACGCGGACGTAGAGGTTTCCGCGTCGAGGTTTCCGCATTTCGATCTGCGCGATCGTCGAGGTGGTATCGGGCCATACCGTGAATTCCCGGTTCTTGTAACGGCTCACCTGCACGATGTAATCGATGATCGGCGCGCCTCGCGGGTCTCTGATGGACCATCCCACGATCACCTTTTTCCGTTTGTCCGTGATGACGGTGACGTTGACGGGCGAATCGGGGCGGCTCACGGTAGGTGGTGGGTCTACGACGGGTGGGTCTGCGACGGGTGGGTCTACGACGGGTGGTGAGACGGGTGTCCCAAACGATTGTGCAGACGCGACGCCTTCGCCCACGGTGTTGATCGACGAGACCGTGACGCGGTGTTCGATGCCGTTGGTTAAACCCGCCACAGTTATGCGGGTGTCTGTCGCCGCGAATTCAGCAACAACCATCGCCTCGTGCCAGATTCGAACGCGATATCCCGTGACGGCGTCTCCGCCGTGGTTCAATGGCGGCGACCATTCAAGGGACAACCCGCCGTCCGTTGCCACCACACTCAGAATGTTTGGCGCATCGGGAATCGTCGCGGGAGTCACCTCTGCGGGTTCCGATTCGATGCTTTCCCCGACCGAATTAACCGCACTGACCGTGACGGCGTAGGTCGCGCCGTTGTCAAGCCCGTGAATGGCGAACGGCGATCCCGTCGAGACAAGGTTCGTCGGGTTGTCGCCCGCTTTGCGGAGGGTGATTCGGTAGGAGGTGATGGCGTCTCCTCCGTCGTCGGCGGAGGGTTCCCAGGAGACGATGGTCCCTGCGTTGCCCCGTTGCGCGATAATCGCCACTGGCGCACCGGGAATCGTCGCCGGCGTGAAGCGCATGCTGGCCGACGGGGCACTCGTTCCGACGCTGTTTTCGGCGACAATGACGACGTCGTAGGCACGTCCGTTCACCAGACCATTCACGGTGATGGACGTGTCGCTCGTTGTCGATTCTGACACGAGGTTCGTGCCTTGGAGGACTCGGACCAGGTAGGACACGACACGGTCGCCACCGTCATCTGATGGTGGATCCCAGGCAATGACGGCCCCCTGGCTCATCCGTCGAACTGATTCGATGTGAGGCGCGTGGGGCGTCGTCGCGGGTGTCACCGCAGCGCTCGGATCGGAGGGTTGTGAATAGCCCACCGAATTGTGTGCAACGACGCTCACGGTTTGGGCATTGCCATTGGTCAATCCCGAAATTGTGCAGGTGTGCGTGACCGACTCGCAAGTCCGTCCGCTGGGTGACGCCGTCGCGCGGAATCCGATAATCGGCGAACCACCGCTGTCGCGGGGTGTCCACGAAACCGCGATAGCCGAGTTTCCCCGGGTGGTCTGCAACATCGTTGGTGCCTCGGGGACGGTTCGCGGCGTCCCGGCCGAGTTCGCTGCCCTGCTGACTCCCGCCGCGGATCGCGCGGTGACCGAGATTGTGTAGGAGGTTCCGTTTCGAAGACCACGGATCGTGCACGCCGATCCGGTTGACGTGCACGACGCGGTGGAAGCGCCAGCGGTGGCGGTGGCGGTGTAGTCGAGAATCGGTTCGAATGACCCGCCGGAACTCCACGACACAGTGAGTGATGAATCCGAGTGGTTAACGCCGATGATTACGGGGGCGTTTGGTTCGGGGGCAACGGTGAACGTCTCCACACCGCGTGTGCTCCCGAACCCCGCGGCGAGGGTTCGTCCGAACAACAGCAACGACCTGACCGAGGAACCAGCGCTGAGTTGTGTGGTGCCCATGCGGCTCAAATCGCTGGCGCGAAACGAGGCGATCCTCGGCCCTGCTGCACTGTCGGTTGTGGCGTATAGCGTGCCGGTTGATTCGTCGAAGGCAAGATTACGAGCCCCCGCCTCTCCCGCGTTCAAGGTGGCGAAGCCGACGACGGTTCGGGTGGGGATATCAATCGCCGTGATTCGACCCGGGGTCGCATTGGTACCGAGGTAGGCGGTGTTGCCTACGACCATTGGATCCAGAAGCGTCGGCGTGCCCACCGCGAGTGCATACACATTCCCGACAACGAGTCGGTTCCGACTCACGGAGACCAATTTGACGGGATTTGTGTTGACCGCCGCCAGCACATCGTTGTCGCCGGGGATGAGGGCCGTGATTTCCTTGAGTCCCGCGCCCAGCTTGGAACTGAATTCCAACGAACCCGTGGCTGACTCGAACTTCATAACCTTGGCTGGATTCTCGTTGGTGCCGATGATGTAGGAATTGCCCATGGTGTTGAACATCAACGCCTGAATATTGTTTTCATCGGCCTCCAGTGTCCGGGTGGCTATTCGAGTCCCGGTGGCCAAATCAAAGGTGATGATTCGGTTGCCGGCACCCGCGCGGCGTGCGCTGAAAATCGCCAAATTGGATAGTGGTGAATAGGACGCAGCAATCGATCCTTGGTCCCCCGTGGAGATTTCTTTCGTGACGAATTGGAGTGTGTTTCGATTTCTCGAAATCAAGGTTCCCACGGACGACCCTGTCGTGCCGTAGGCCCATTCCGTTCCTGTGGCGTCGACCACCCAGGGTGAGTCGATGATGATTCCCGTTGGAGCGCCGGTTGCCGTCAGGCTGCCGGGAGACGCGATTGTGGCGTGTGCATGATGCGCCGGCCACAGTGGCAAACTCAGCGACGAGGCGATTATGATCAGAATTTCGCCGATTAAAATGAGGCTCTGGCGGGTTTTTGAATGTGTCATGGGAAATAACTCACCACTCCACAAATCTTCGTGCGCCGAATTATCCACAGCGGGCGGTAATTTTGTCGAAGGAGGGTTGACATGTCCGATCTGATTGACACGACCGAGATGTATCTCAAGGTCGTCTTCGAGTTGGAAGAACAGCGCCAACCCGCTCTGCGGGCGCGACTTGCCGAGCGCCTCGACCAAGCGATGCCGTCGGTGTCCCAAACTGTGGCCCGATTGGAACGGGATGGGCTGTT
>CAMDKN010000005.1 GCA_945901035.1 Gulosibacter massiliensis
GGCCACAACCTGTTCGACATCGCCTATTCGTGGCTGCTCGCGAACGAGCGCGGGGTTCAGTCGGGAATTGACGTCGAGATGCTGCTCGGGATGGCCCCCGGCCAAGCGGAAGCCGTCAAACGGGACGTCGGGGGACTCTTGCTGTACACCCCCGTCGTGCACCCGGCCGAATTTGATGTCGCCATTGCGTATCTCATTCGCCGCCTCGAAGAAGGGGCGAGCCAGGACAACTTCATGTCCGCCGTGTTCGAACTGTCCGAAAACGCGGAACTGTTCGCGCGCGAAGAGAGCCGCTTCCTCGCATCGCTCGCGGCCCTCGACGACCGGGTTCCGGGTTCGAACCGCGTGCAAGACCGCCGAAAGAAACACACCCCGATGCCGACGGACTCGTTCCGCAACGCGGCGGACACCGACCCCGCCATCGCGGCGAACCGCGAATGGGGTGCGGGCATCATCGCCCGAATCGAGAAGTCGACCGCGGGAAACAAGACGGTCAAAGAAAACCTAGTGAAGACGGCGAAACAGTTGGACGGAATCATCGCCCGCGCGACGGCGAAGGGTTCGGCATGGAGCAAACTGCCCGCGGCCACGCGTGCCGCGATCCTGCACAAAGCCGGCGAGGTGCTCGAAGCGCGTCGGGCCGAACTCATCGAGGTCATGGCGAGCGAGACGGGCAAAACCCTCGACCAAGCAGACCCCGAAGTCACCGAGGCCGTGGATTTCGCGCACTATTACGCCGAGAGCGCGAAGGCGCTCGCGATGGTCGACGGGGCGACATTCACGCCCGCGAGGTTGACCGTCGTCACACCACCGTGGAACTTCCCCGTTGCTATTCCCGCGGGATCGACACTGGCCGCTCTCGCGGCCGGTTCGCCCGTCATCATCAAGCCCGCGACCCAAGCCCGACGCAGTGGCGCGGTCATGGTCGAGGCGCTGTGGGCGGCGGGTGTGCCGAAGGACGCGCTGCAACTGGTGACACTTGCCGATCGCGCCCTGGGTAACCAACTGGTGTCCGACCCCCGAGTCGAACGCGTCATTTTGACGGGCGGTTACGAGACCGCGGAAGTGTTCCGCGGCCTTCGACACGACCTCCCGTTGCTGGCCGAGACCAGTGGGAAAAACGCCATCATCGTCACGCCGAGCGCGGATCTCGACCTCGCGGCGAAGGACGTTGTGTATTCGGCATTCGGCCACGCCGGGCAAAAATGTTCCGCCGCATCGCTCGTCATTCTTGTTGGTTCGGTCGCGTCGTCGGCTCGATTCCGCAACCAACTCATCGATGGCATCACGAGCCTGACGGTCGGCTATCCGTCGAATCCCACCACCCAAATGGGGCCGATCATCGAACCAGCGAAGGGCAAGTTGTTGTCCGCGCTCACGACTCTCGGACAGGGCGAATCGTGGCTCGTCGAGCCGCGAAAATTGGACGCGTCCGGAACGCTGTGGACGCCCGGACTTCGTGACGGGGTCAGCCGAGGCAGCGAGTTCCACCTCACCGAATATTTTGGTCCGATACTCGGCGTCATGACCGCCAACACCCTCGACGAGGCAATCGACATGGTGAACGACATCGATTACGGTCTTACGTCGGGACTGCATTCGCTTGATTCGGTCGAAATCGAGACGTGGCTCGAGCAAATCGCGGGCGGCAACCTCTATGTGAATCGCGGAACGACCGGCGCCATCGTTCAACGACAGCCGTTCGGTGGCTGGAAAAAATCCTCGGTCGGCGCCGGTTCGAAGGCGGGCGGGCCAAATTACCTGTTCGGGCTGGGCACGTGGACCGATTCAAAGACCCGCGGTGGCGGCACAGAGCCAACAGGCAATCGCGTTGTAGAGCTGCTCGCGGCAGTTCCCGAGTTCGGCACTGTGACAGCGCCTGGTCGCGATTGGCTGGCGCGCGCCGCCCATCTCGACGAGGAAACGTGGCGGACCGAATTCGGGATTGCCCGGGACGTATCCAGTGTCGGTGTCGAGCGCAACGTGTTCCGTTATCGCCGATTCCCCGACCCCGTCATTGTTCGATTCTCCGACGGCGCCGAGCCCACCGAGTTATTGCGGGTGTTGCTTGCGGCATTGTGCGCGGGGAACAATCCGGTTGTGTCAGCCTCGGGGTGGCTCGAAACCAAAATCGCTCGAGTGTTGGGCGAACTGGCGATTCCGGTCGAAATCCAGACCGAGCATGAATGGCACGAGGACCTCGGTCATCGCGAAAAGGACCTCTCGGGGAGGCGTATTCGGCTCGTCGGAGGGTCACCCGCAGCGATCACGCTGGCAACCGGTGGTCGGCCCGACCTCGCGGTGTGGTCGGGTCCGGTCGTCGTCGCTGGGCGAATCGAGATGCTGCCGTTCCTTCGCGAACAAGCGGTCAGCATCACCGCGCACCGGTTCGGGACTCCAAACCACCTGACGGACCACATCGAACTGGGTTGTTAGGCCTCCGAGTCGCTGCAGTTCTATTGGGTCTCGATGGGGGCGAGTGACTCCCAGGCCTGATACGCAATCCACAGTGAAGACAGGTCGGCCGAACGGCTCAGCGTGAGCCCCGTCTCTTGTTCAATTTTTCCCAAACGGTACGACAAGGTCTGTTTGTGAATGAACAGTTCCTCCGACGCGTCCTTCCACTTGCGGTCGTGACGAAGGAAAGTAAACAAGGTTTCCCGCAGCATCGTGGCTCGGGGTGTGTCGTCCGCAAGCGGACCCAAGACTCCTCGAACGATTTCCTGAGCCTCGCGGTGTGAACGCGTGAGAACCGACACCGTTGAACCACTGAATTCGGTCCAGAATCGATCGCTGTGTTGGGCCGCCGCCAAAACTTTCCCCGCTTCGACCGCGGCGACACGGGCGTCCGAGAAGTCTGTGAACACAGAAGAAACACCGGCATGTGCCGAAACGGTCGCGAGAAGGTCACGAGTCTCGGAAATGACGGCGGTCGGCACGAGCACCAGATAGGACACTCGGCCCATTCCGGAGATCACGGGCAGTCCACTCACCGCAAGCACGCTCGCGATTGATCGCGCGTCGCTGACGGGAAGTGCGACCATGACAAAGCCGTCCGATGCGCGTTGTGGTGCGAGGAACTCGCCGGTGTCCGGCAAACCCACGCCATTGAGAAGTGACAGCATCAAGCGCGCCGAGATCTCCGCGCGCCGCTCGGCGGCATTGAGGAGTCGATCGACCACGACCTCGAGCACCTTCATGAGATGGATGAGGATGAATCCGTCGATCGCCTCGCCCGTGAACTCGTTGATCGTCAAAAGCGCGTCGTGCGCCCCGTGAATCTCGTAGTGATGGGTCGACGTGGTTGTGTCGTCACCGATGGCGGCCGAGTGAAGAAGAGTTTGTCCGGTCGCCACGTCGCTGATGGAGATCTGAATTCGTAACAGGTTGGCGAGGCTCTCGACCAGCTCCTCGGCGTCGTCCCCCGCGTAGGCGGCATTGTGATACAACTTGCTCAACAGCAGAACTTGAAGAGTTTGTTCGTGGGAATTGGCTGCAGCGACGTGTCGGGCGACGACCGCATAGGGAACCTGTGCTGCGGTGAGCACGACGGGGAATCCGCAGCGATTGGCTTCGGCCAGCATCGCCTCGGTAATCGGTGGGGCGAGGGTGTGGTCACCGATCATGATTCCCGCAAGCCCTGCATCGTTCAGCCGGTTGACGAACGCAACCTGTGCTTCGGGTCCCTTCGGCACGCACAACCCGATCGTCATGAGCAGTTCGTGCGGCCCCAGCCATTCTTCGGGGTTCGGCATTTCGCAACTGTGCGCCCACAGCACCCGTCGATCACCGCCCTGCTGACCGGCGAGGAAACGAGAGTCGAGGCTGGCGGTTGCGACGAGGTCAGCTACCGTCAATTCGTGCGAATTGTCCATACGCGCGATTGTATGTGTAGCGCGTTACGAAATCGATAGTCGCTTCATACCAAACAACAACCCAGTTGCGACAGCGGTGTTTACGAGAAAGCCTCGTCGTCGGCGTAGGGGAACCACCAGAAGCTCTGTTCGGAGGAATTCGCGTCGACCATCATGAACTTCGTGTGACGGAATGTGTCGAGGCCCTCGGCGCCCAACTGACGACCGATTCCGGACATTTTTCGACCTCCGAAAGGCCCCGCGTCGTTGTCGAGCAGGGGAGCATTGACCCACACCATCCCCGCGACGATTTCGGTGATGGCACGATCGATTTCCGCGATGTCCGTTGAATACAAATTGGATCCGAGACCGAACGGCGTTCCGTTGGCGAGGTCGAGCGCTTCGTCGAAACTCGCGACGCGGTAGACCGCAACCGCTGGACCGAAGATCTCTTGCTGGTAGATGTCCATGTCCCGCGTGACGTTTTCGAGAATTGTCGGCTGATGGAAGAAGCCGTCTGCGAGCGAACCGTCCGACAAGGCCGGTCGACCGCCGCCGAGAGTGACCGTCGCACCTTGTTCCACCGCGCGGGCGAGAATGCGCTCGAGACGGTCGAGCTCGCGTCCGTTCTCCATCGGACCCAGGTCGACCTTGTCGAGGGGATGCCCTTGTCGGAGCGCAGCGACGTGACCCACGAACGCAGTCATGAACTCGTCGTAAATGTCGGTGTGAACAATGAGTTTTTCGGTCGAGGTGCACACTTGACCACCGTTGATGAACGCGGCAAACGCGGCACCGCGGGCAGCGACATCAATTTTGGCGGAAGGCATCACGATAAATGGGTCGCTACCGGATGCCTCGATGATGCAGGGTTTGAAGGTTTCGGCACAGGACCGTGCAACAATCTGTCCCGTCGGGATGCTTCCCGTGAAGGAAATCTGGTGGGTGTTCTTGTGGTTGACGAGTTGAATTGACGTAGGGGCCGTGCCGGGAACGACCTGGACCAGTCCGGCGGGGAGCACGTCGAACGCTTCGGCGAACGCGAGAGTCGTCAACGATGCCCACTCGGAGGGTTTGATGATGATGGCGTTACCCGATGCCAATGCGGCGGCACCCGTCCACATCGAGAGAACGATGGGATAGTTCGCGGGAAGAATGATGACCGCCGTGCCCATCGGTTCCTTGAGTGTGTAGTGGAACTGTCCCGCGGTGGCGGTTCCGTGCACGGTGCCGATGGAGTGCCGGCCAATCTCGGCGTAATAATCCATCGCGGTGATGGTCCAGCTCACTTCGTCGAAGCTCTCTTTGAACGGCTTTCCCGTTTCCAGGGACAAGAGTTCTGCCACACGGCGTTGATTTTCACGAACCTTTCGAGCGGCCTCGTGAATGAGTTCAGCCCGCTCGAGCGCGGACAGTGCATTCCATTTCTTTTGAGCAACGTTTGCATCGGCGACCACACGATCCACCTGCGCCTCGGTGAGATCGGAGATCTCACCGAGCACGCCGGCGGTCGAGGGGTTGAGCACGTCAGCGAATTTCGCGCCACCCGCCCGTTCGTAGCCCGACGCACCGAAGTACGTGTTGTTGAGGGCTTTGATTGTTTCGAGGACCTGAGGCGATCCCCGGTGGGCGGTTGAACTCATGGCTGTTGTGCTTTCGTGTGTTGTCTTACGAGATGGGAGAAGCGATGGAGTCGAGGTTGGCATCTGCCTTGTCGACGATGGCCCGTTCGGCCTTCATGTCCATTCCTTGGCAGAGCACCCAGTAGATGACGCCACCGAGAGGAATTCCGATGAAGAAGGCGATGTCGACACCACCCAGCGCGGTTGCGGCGGGCCCGGTGAAGAACGGCAGGATCATGAAGGGAATCATGATGGCGAAGGTCACGAGGTAGGACACGATTCCGCGCCAGTTCCAGTTACCGTAGATGCCCGTCCGCGAGAACATCTCGCGAATCGAGTAGTGGCCCCGACGGACGAAGAAGAAGTCCGTGAGGTTGATCGCCGTCCACGGTGCCATCAGGTACGACAGCACGACCAGAATGGTCCAGAAACTGGTGTTGAGGAAGTCGGCGGGCATGTAGGCACCGGCATAGGTCGAAGTCAGTCCGACGAGCAGGATCGTGATGATGCGGATCCTGCGGGTCGGAAGAACTGTTCGAATACTGTCCATCGCGGTGATGATGGTGAGCGATCCGCCATAGACGCACATCGCCATCAGTCCGAGAAGACCAGCACCACCGATGACGAGCATGATGGGACCAAGCCCCACGAACACTCCGTCGGCGGTTTGCGCGAGTGCCGTCACGACGTACTCTTCGGGAAGCAGCGCGGCACCGACTGCACCGATGGCCATGAACGAGAAGACGCCAAAGAACAGTCCCAGCGACGTCCACGTGATGATTTTGCCCTTGTGGGTATCGGCGGGCATGTAGCGCGAGTAGTCCGAAACGAAGAACGCCCACGACAACTGGTAGGCCGCTGCGGCGGAGACCTGAATGAAGAATGGCGCGACTTGGAACGTACCGTCGCTGAGGTCCCACGCGGATGCCGGAATCGCGCCGTTCATCGCGAGTCCACCCGTGTAGATGACGAGGACGACGATCAGGGCGACCGTGATCCATCGTTGAACGGTGTGGAGCCAGCGATAACCGAAGATCGCGAGAGCCACGGCAGCGAGTCCAGTGATGATTGCCCAGACCGGCGCGCTTCCCGCGCCGAGCTGTTCCGCGGTCGCGCCGAGCATGTTTCCGCCGAAAACGACGTAGCCCCAATAAACGATGAGTGCCATGAGCCAGATCGCGAGCGCGCCATAATGCCCAAACTGCGGGCGGCTCTGAATGAGTTGGGGCAATCCAAGGTGCGGGCCTTGGGTTGCATGCACGGATACCGGAATTGTTCCGATGATTGCTCCGAGCGCGAGTGCAATGAGTGTCCAACCCAGATTGAGGCCGGCCCAAATTCCAATTGCGCCTGTCGCCATGCTGAGCAGATGTGCACTTCCTGCGAACCAAATCGTGGCCTGGTCAGTGAGCCGGCCGGATCGTTCGTTGGAAGGTACGTAGTCGATGGATCGTATTTCGATTGACTCCATTAGAGCGGAATCATTTCGGGTGGTTGTCATATTGACCTCTCCGTGTGACGTCGTTGTCGGGGTGGATCGCGTCCCGGTGGTCAACACGTGCTGATTCACCGAATTTGGACGTGTGCTCTTACTGTGGAGCAACGGGGAAGTTTCCCCAATTGTGGAATGTTATGAAAATGTGGAAGTTTCTTGTAGTCGAGTACAGTCGACATGACTCGGGACCGCGAGCACACTTGGCAAGATGACGACTCCCGAATCCAACCAATCCCCTCTGTCCCTGTGGCATGACGACCCGACGCTGGACCCGTTTCGTTCGTCTCCGCTTTCCGGTGACATCGACGTCGACGTGGCGATTGTCGGTGCGGGATATACCGGTTTGTGGACCGCTTATTTCCTGCTCAAAGAAAACCCAACACTCAACGTGGTCATCTGCGAGGCAGAGACTGTCGGATTCGGCGCCTCGGGTCGAAACGGCGGCTGGTGCTCGGCACTCTTTCCTGCGTCGATGAAAAAAATAGCGAGCCTCTCCTCACGAGACGAGGCCATCCGACTTCAACGAGCGATGAACGCCTCCATTGCCGAAATGGGCGCGATCATCGCGGCGGAGAAAATCGACTGCGACTGGAAGCAGGGTGGATATGTGTCGCTCGCTCGAAACGAAGCCCAACTCGTTCGGTCACGCAACGAAGTCGCCGGGTGGAACTCATGGGGTTTCGGAAAAGACCACATGCAACTTCTCAGCAAGAAAGAGGCATCAGAACGCGCCAATGCCACGGAGGTTATCGGCGGCACATTTACGCCGAATTGTGCGGCTATGCACCCGGCAAAACTCGCCTCCGGCCTCGCTCGAGTGGTTCAAGGCCTCGGAGCGAAAATCTATGAACAGACGCGCGTGACGCAAATTGCCGAGCGCCGACTCGAGACCGAACGCGGAACCGTCCGGGCCGACGTCATCATCCGTGCCACCGAAGGATTCACCGCGGAGTTCAGAGAGTCCCACCGCGCCATCATTCCGATGTATTCACTGATGGTCGCTACCGAACCGCTGTCGAAATCGCAGTTGGCCGAAATCGGCCTAGGTGAGCGAGAAACGTTCTCGGACAAGAGGCACCTGCGAATTTACGGCCAACGCACGAAGGACGGTCGTCTCGCCTTCGGCGGACGAGGAGCGCCCTACCACTACGGCTCGAGGGTCAGCCCAGCGTTCGATCGCGACGAGGGGGTTCACGACATGCTCCGCGGTATTCTGCGCGGACTGTTCCCCGTTCTCGGTGAAACCACATTCACCCACGCATGGGGCGGTAACCTCGGAATCCCCCGCGACTGGTATCCATCGGTCACCTTTGACCGTCGCACCGGGTTCGGCCAGGCCGGCGGTTACGTCGGTGATGGCGTCTCGACCGCGTACGTCGCGGGGAAAACTCTCGCCGCCGAAATCCTCGAGACCGATTCTGACATGCGGACGCTTCCCTGGGTCGGTCGTCGTTCACCCAATTGGGAGATTGAGCCTCTTCGCTGGCTCGGTGTCAACGCGGTGACGCAAGCGTTTGCTCAATCAGATCGTGACGAAGCACGCACCGGTCGACCAGCAGGAATTGCATCTGCTGTCTGGCGATTCATCGGCCACTAGCCGCGATTAGCATCCAGAAGTCGGTCGAGTTCGGTTTCGACCTTCGATATCGAGTCGGCGAGGTTCGGATTGTCGATCGTGTCGTCGAGAACGAAGGTTCGGCTCGTTTCGATTCCGCAATAGGCGGCTATTCCGTCATTGAGTTGTCGCTCGAAAGCATCGATGTGCCCGCGCTTGTCGAGTGCGGGTCGATCGAGACCAGCGAGAGCGACCCACAGCACTGCGGAGGCATTCGCGTGAACGTCATCACCGTACATGCGGCCGTGATTCCACACCCGATCTATGTAGCCTTTGAGCATCGCGGGCATCGCGTACCACCAAAGAGGGAATACGACGACAATCACATCGGCCCGCTGCACTCGACCGGCTAGCTCTTCGACGATTGGTGAATACGACTTCTGGGGATTATCCCAATCCGGCTCATCGGGTTCGCGAAGAACGGGATCGAACCCCGAGCGATAGAGGTCGAGTTCGTCGACGTCGTAACCGCGACGGACGAGAGAGTCATTGACGGCTCGGACCAACGCAGACGTCAACGAGTCTTCTCGAGGGTGAGCCCACACGAGATGTGTGCGAAGTTTTATGGTCATGGTGGCTCCGACGGGCGTCGATCCCGTGACCTCTCGATTTTCAGTCGAACGCTCTACCAACTGAGCTACAGAGCCAAGGAGCGTATCGCTCCTAGACAAAAGAGCCTCTCGCGAAAGAGACTCTGACGTCCGCGACCCTGACGGGACTTGAACCCGCGACCTCCGCCGTGACAGGGCGGCACGCTAACCAACTGCGCTACAGGGCCTTGCTTATTGAATTATGGACCTACCGTGACCCCAACGGGATTCGAACCCGTGCTACTGCCGTGAAAGGGCAGCGTCCTAGGCCACTAAACGATGGGGCCGTGTCATGCCTCCGAGGATGCGCAACCTTGCCGAGTTTACGGGGAATTGTTCGCCCGCGCAAACCGCCCGCCGCGACTCAATGACGGAAAAGCGCTCGATTCGCGTTTACCCTGAAAGAACAACTGTTTCAGAGGGGGTGATGGACGTGCGCAAATTCTGGTTGGGTATCGCGGCGTTCGTTGCGGCCGTCGGTTTACTACTCGGATCCGTTGTCACGAACCAGATGGCCTTCGCCGTCGAATATCCGTCGTGGGCGGATGTTCTCAAGGCCCGCCAGAACATCGCTCTGAAAGAAAAGGCGATCGCCGAAATCAAGGGCATCATTCGCGGTCTGGAAAAAAAGTTAGAAGCGGCGACGGCGGAAGCACAACGTGTCGGCACGATTTACCAGGAGGCACAGCTGCTCTTTGACGAAGCGGCGTACAAGGCCGACATGTTGCAGGCTCAAGCCGATGAAGCCACAGAATCGGCGGATGCATCGCGAATTCGCGCAGGCCAGTTCGTGTCGGAACTCGCTCGGGTGGGAAACGTCAACATCTCGACGAGCCTGCTGTCGGATGCGTCCGGTGCGGACGACCTGCTCAGCCGGCTCGGTTTCGCGTCGATCATCGCGTCCCAAGCGGACGGGATCTACCAGGCGGCAATCCGCGACAAGAACACCGCGCAGTCCTTGACGGACCAGGCGGAGGTCGCGAAAAGCGAACGCGACATTTTGCGCGATGCCGCCGAGGCGTCCTTCGAAATCGCACAGGACGCGGCCATCGCGGCCGAGAACGCGTTTCAGGAACAACAGGCCCATCAGGCGACACTGATGGCACAGTTGGCGACACTCGTCGAAAATCGGCGCGTCACGGAGCAGCAATATCAGGAAGGCGTCGAGGCCGGCGGAACCGCTGGAAGCGACCTCCCTCCGGGCGCGATTTCATCCAAAGGATGGGCGCGGCCGGCAGCCGGTTACATCTCGAGCAATTTTGGCTACCGGACACATCCGATTTATAACGTCGTGAGGTTGCATGCCGGCACCGATCTTGCGGGCGGTTGCGGTATCCCGATCTATGCCGCGCGCGGTGGGCAGGTCGTCTACGCCGGATGGAACGGCGGTTACGGAAACTTCATCCTCATCAACCACGGCGACGGAATCTCCACGGGCTACGCCCACATCGCGACCGGTAAAACCTTTGTGCGATACGGCGAGCAGGTGTCAACCGGCACGCACATCGCGAACGTCGGTTCGACGGGTGGTTCGACCGGATGCCACCTTCACTTCGAAGTTCGGGAAGGCGGCAAGGCCATCAATCCGGTCCCCTTCATGAGGGGCAAGGGCATCACCCTCGGTTAGTTAGTGGCCGGATGCGAAGCGGGCGATTCCCTCTTCGACAATTTTCTCGGCCTCGGCGCGCCCCTGCCAGCCCTCGGTCTTGACCCACTTGTGGGGCTCGAGGTCTTTGTAGTGCTCGAAGAAGTGTTCGATTTCCTTCTTCGTGAACTCGGGGATGTCGTCGATGTCCTGGATGTGTGACCAGCGCACGTCCTTTTCGAGGACCGCGATGACCTTGGCGTCGCTGCCGCCGTCGTCGGTCATGTTGAACACGGCGACGGGGCGAACTTTCAGTCCGACCCCGGGGAAGAGGGGATAGTCGAGCAGCACGAGCACGTCGACCGGGTCGCCGTCGAGTCCGAGGGTGTTCTCGAAGTAGCCGTAATCGGTCGGGTACACGAACGACGTGAACAGGACGCGGTCGAGGTAGACGCGCCCGTTGTCGTGGTCAATCTCGTATTTGTTGCGGCTTCCCTTGGGGATTTCAATTACCGCGGCGTATCCGGTCATGGTGACTCCTCGTGTCGAAAAGGTTGTTCGATAACCTTACCGAGTGACCGATACCCAGGATGAGCGACGGGGAAAACTGAGCCCGGCCGTCGCCGAGATTCGCTCGGCGGTCGCCGATTTTTTCGATCGACACCCCGTTTCGGACGGTGCGCTCGTTCTCGTCGCCGTGAGCGGCGGAGCCGATTCCCTCGCTCTCGCCCTCGCCGTACGTTTCGTGGCGGGTAAACGCGGCCTCCGTGCCGGAGCAGTCGTGGTCGATCACGGCCTTCAATCGGACAGTGCGACCGTCGCCGACCGTGCGGCGTATGCGGCCCGCGCACGGGGACTCGACCCGGTTGAGGTTGTCGAAGTCGTCGTGGGAACCGAGGGCGGTCCCGAGGCCGCGGCTCGCGCGGCGCGATATGCAGCGCTGCGCGGGGAAGCCGAGCGCTTCGGCGCTTCGATGATTCTCACCGGCCACACCCGCAACGATCAGGCCGAAACGGTGTTGTTGGGCCTCGCCCGCGGAAGCGGCCCCGGAAGCCTTCGCGGAATGTCCGAGTTCGAGGACGGCATCGGACGGCCGCTGCTGGACGTCACACGCGAGACGACGCGCGTTGCGGCGCTCGCGGAAGGGCTCGACCCGTGGGACGACCCGCACAACACCGATGAGCGCTTCACGCGGGTGCGGGTTCGGCACAACGTTTTGCCCGCTCTCGAGAGCGAACTCGGTCCCGGGGTCGTCGACGCCCTCGCGCGAACCGCTAACCTCGTGCGCGATGACGACGACGCCCTCGACCTACTTGCCGCCGGCATGGCGCACCAGGTTCTCGGGGACGACCCGGTGTCGTTCACGGCCAGCGATGTGACATCCCGCCCGCGAGCGCTGCGCACCCGCATCATCCGAATCGCCGCCGAGCGGGCGTGGGGCACGACTTTGACGCTCGTGCAGACCCACGCGATCGACGCCCTTCTTATCGATTGGCACGGCCAAGGGGCGGTGGACGTGACCGGCGGTAGTGTGGTCAGGCACGACGGTCGAGTGGTGTTCACCCCAGCAAGCGAGGACTAAATGCGGTACGACGACGTTTCGGACGAACTTGACGAGATTCTCGTCACCGAAGAGCAGATGTTGGCGCGATTGGCAGAACTCGCCCGCGAGGTCGAACGCGACTACGACGGTCATGACCTCCTGCTGGTGGGTGTTCTCAAAGGGGCGGTCATGGTCATGAGCGACCTGTCGCGCGCACTCACTCGTCCCGTCCGAATGGACTGGATGGCCGTCTCGTCCTATGGCCACGGCACCACCTCAAGCGGTGTCGTTCGAATCCTCAAAGACCTCGACACCGACATCGCGGGCAAGAACGTTTTGCTGGTCGAAGACATCATCGACACGGGCCTCACGTTGTCCTGGTTGCGGGACAACCTGCTGTCGCGCGGTGCGTTGACCGTCAAAATCCTTGCCGCGCTTCAGAAACCGGATGCGCTGAAGGTTGACATCGTGGCCGATTACCTCGGTTTCGACATTCCGAACAAGTTCGTCGTCGGGTACGGACTCGACTACGCCGAAAATTATCGTCATCTGCGCGACGTTGCGGTGTTGTCGCCACGCATGTACGCCGACAGCGAATAACCGAATTCGCGTCCACCTGTGACGAGTACGCTGGAACGACGTGTTCTAGACAGGAGCAAGGCGCAGTATGAAGAAATTCCTCAAGGGTCCGTGGCTGTACATCGCCGCCGGTCTGTTGATCGTGTGGGTCGGTTTTTCGTTCCTCACCACGGTGAACTACGCCCCCGTGTCGACGAAAGAGGGCCTCGCCTTCATCGCGGACGGTAAAGCCAAAGAAGTCAAGGTCACGGACTTCGACCAGCGCGTCGACGTGACGCTCAAAGCGCCGGATGCCACCTACGGCACGACCGTCCAGTTCTATTACGTTGCCCCGCGTGGCGCCGAAGTTCTGCGGGTCATCACCGCGGCGAACCCTGAAAAGTTCACGGACGACGTGCCGCGCGAATCCTGGTTCGTGTCTCTTCTCGGTTTCCTCGTCCCTCTTCTCATCATCGGTGTGCTGTTCTGGTTCATCGCCTCCAGCGCGGGCGGATCGCGCGGCGCGATGCAGTTCGGTCGTTCGCGCGCCAAATTGTTCACCAAGGAATCCCCCCAAGTCACGTTCGAGGACGTCGCGGGCGCGGACGAAGCCCTCGAGGAACTCCACGAAATCAAGGAATTCCTGCAGAACCCCGAAAAGTTCCAGAAAGTCGGAGCCCGCATCCCGAAGGGCGTGCTGTTGTACGGTCCCCCCGGAACGGGCAAGACACTCCTGGCCCGCGCAGTCGCTGGCGAGGCGTCGGTTCCGTTCTATTCGATTTCTGGTTCTGACTTCGTTGAAATGTTCGTCGGTGTTGGTGCGAGCCGTGTGCGTGATCTGTTCGATGTCGCCAAACAGAATTCGCCCGCGATCATCTTCATCGACGAGATTGACGCCGTCGGTCGCCACCGCGGTGCGGGCATGGGCGGCGGTCACGACGAGCGCGAACAAACCCTCAACCAGCTTCTCGTCGAGATGGACGGTTTCGAGCCGGGTGTCAACGTCATCATGATCGCGGCGACGAACCGGCCCGATATTCTCGACCCCGCGCTGTTGCGCCCGGGTCGTTTCGACCGCCAGATTCAGGTGGATGCCCCCGACTCGAAGGGGCGCGCAAAGATTCTGGCCGTTCACTCGAAGGACAAGCCGATGGCGAAAGACGTCGATTTGGAAATCTTGGCCCGCAAGACCCCCGGTTACACCGGTGCGGATCTGGCGAACGTTCTCAACGAAGCGGCGCTGTTGACCGCCCGCCAGGGAAAGAGCGAATTGACGAACGAAATCCTCGACGAAGCCGTCGACCGCGTGATGGCGGGGCCGCAAAAGCGTTCGCGCATCATGAAGGACAAGGAACGACTCATCACCGCGTATCACGAGGGCGGTCACGCACTGGCCGCCGCCGCCATGCGCCAGACGGACCCCGTCACCAAGGTCACGATTCTGCCGCGCGGGCGTGCGCTGGGGTACACGATGGTCGTGCCCATCGACGACAAGTATTCGATTACCCGCAACGAACTGCTCGACCAACTCGCCTATGCGATGGGAGGCCGTGTCGCCGAGGAAATTGTGTTCCAGGACCCGACCACGGGAGCGTCGAACGACATTGAAAAGGCGACGTCCATCGCGCGCCGAATGGTCACCGAGTTCGGAATGACCAACGGGGTCGGAGCCGTCAAGCTCGGGTCTGGCTCGGGCGAAGTGTTCCTAGGCCGTGACGTCGGTCACCAGCGCGACTACAGCGACGGTGTGGCCGAACGAATCGACGCCGAGGTCCGGGCTCTGATCGACAATGCTCACGACGAAGCGTGGAAGGTTCTCACGAGCAACCGCCCGCTGTTGGATGTGCTCGCCAAGGAACTTCTCGAGAAAGAAACGCTCGACCACAACCAACTCGAGAAGATTTTTGCCAAGGTCAAGAAGTTGCCCGCGCGTCCCGTGTGGAAGTCGAACCCCAAGCGTCCCGTGTCGACGAAGGGACCGATCGCGGTCCCGAAGCGCGCCTCGATAGAGACGCCGGTGGCAGCTCCTGCGAAAGCCGCGGCCAAGCCCGCCGCCAAACGGACGAAGCCGGCCGCGAAGTAATTCCATGGCCATCGATCGGGACCGCATCGCCGCGGCTGTGAGGGAAATCCTTGTGGCCATCGGCGAGGACGCCACGCGCGAGGGCTTGCGTGATACCCCCACCCGCGTCGCCGACGCGATGGCGGAACTGTATGCGGGCGTCGGAGAAGACCCGACCGTCGGTTTGCTGGATGCGGCCTCGACCGCCGATGTCGTCTCGAACGACCCCGTGATTGTGCGGGACCTGGCTTTTCGATCGATGTGCGAACACCACCTGTTGCCGTTCCACGGTGTCGCTCACGTCGCCTACGAACCGACGGACAACGTCGTGGGGCTTGGACGGATCGCCCGCGTGCTCGACACGATTTCGTCACGCCCCCAGGTCCAGGAACGCATCGGCATCGAGGTGTGTGACGCGTTGACGACCGGCGCCGGCGCGAGTGGCGTTCTCGTAGTTTTGGATGCCCGTCACGACTGTGTTTCGGCGCGCGGTGCCCGCCAAGCGGACGCCTCGGCCGTCACCGTGACCGCCACCGGCACACTGGCCGACGAACCGACCCGATCGGCGCTGTTGGCGCTCATCGGGAGGGGCGATGGCTAACCGTCCGCTCGTGTTCGGCATCCTCAACGTGACGCCGGATTCGTTCAGTGATGGCGGCCTCTGGCAGACCCCCGATGCTGCCGCCAACCACGCGCGGGCGATGGTCGCCGCGGGCGCTGATGTCATCGATGTGGGTGGTGAATCGACCCGGCCCGGAGCCGTTCGTCTGGACGACGGCGAAGAGCGCCGACGCGTCGAGCCCGTGATTCGCGCGCTGGTCGCTGACGGGATTTCCGTGTCGCTCGACACGATGCGATCGGAGACGGCACGCGTGGGGCTCGACGTCGGCGTCGACTATATCAACGACGTGTCGGGCGGGCTTGCCGACCCGGACATGGCGGGCGTCGTGGCAGGGTCCGACGCGACCTACATCGCAATGCACTGGCGGGGCGAGAGCGACGTGATGGACGGCAACGCGGTTTATGGCGACGTGACGCGGGAGGTTTTGGCGGAACTGCGCGCCCGCGTCGATGCGCTGCTCGATGCCGGGATTGCACCGGGACAACTGTGGGTCGATCCGGGGTTGGGATTCGCCAAGACCCCCGACCACAACTGGCAGATCCTGCGCGACCTCAATCAATTCGTCGCTTTGGGTCATCCCGTGCTTCTCGGGGCGTCGCGAAAGCGGTTCCTCGCACCGTTCGGCGAACGGCCAGCAGACCGCGACGAGGCGACCGCAACCATCAGCGTTCTCGCCGCTGAGGTAGGGGTCGCCGCCGTTCGTGTCCACGACGTGAAGCGGACGGTCGACGCACTGCGGGTTCGCGGCGCGTGGAACGGAGGCGCACTGTGATGGACGAAATTCGCCTGCGCGGGCTGCGCGCGTTCGGTCACCACGGTGTCTTCGACCACGAGCGCGAGAATGGCCAGGAATTCATCATCGACGTCGACGTGAGGCTTGCCCTCGCGGAACTGGGTGACGACATCGGGCAAACCATTCACTACGGTGACCTCGCCGTTGCGATTGTCGCCGCGGTCGAAACCGACCCCGTCGACCTGATTGAAACGGTCGCCGAGCGGGTGGCGGCCGTCGTGCTGGGGTTCGGTGCCCGCTCGGTTCGCGTCGAGGTCCACAAGCCCTCCGCCCCCATCACTGTTCCGTTCGACGATGTGTCCGTCGTAATCGAGCGGGGCGAATTGTGACCCGCGCCGTTGTGGCGATGGGCGCGAACCTGGGGGATCGCGCTGCGACCATCGCCGCCGCGATGGCACAACTCGGAAAAACTGACGGTGTCACCGTTGTTGCCGTGTCGAGCCTCGTGGAAACGGTCGCGATTCGGCCCGACGGACCCGACGACTCGCACCCGAATTATCTGAACGGTGTCGCGCTCGTTGACACGACCCTGTCCGCCCCCGGGCTGCTCGCGGTTCTGCACGACATCGAAAACGACTTCGGCCGAACCCGAACGGAGCGCTGGGGAGACCGCACGCTCGACCTCGACCTCATTGTGTTCGGCGACCTCGTCGAAGACGGCAACCTCGTCGTTCCGCACCCGCGCGCGCACGAACGGACGTTTGTTCTCGGGCCGTGGCTCGAACTGGACCCCGACGCTGTTTTCCCTGGGCGCGGACTGGTTCGGGATCTGCTCGAGGCGGTGACCTCGTGAAAAGGACGAACCCGTGGTTTTTGCTCGGGCTCACGCCGTTGGGATTCGGGGTGGGTTTCGGTCTCGATTGGGCTCTCGTGTCGCGCGGGGGGACCGCGATCCCGGTCCCGTGGACCCTGTCGGTGAGTCTCGTTCTCATCGGAATCGCCGTTGTTGCTTTGGGCACCAGGGTTCGACGGGCAGTCCACCCCGAACGAAGCCGGCGAATCGATCCCATCGCGGCGGTCACCATTGTTCAACTGGCAAAAGCGTCGGCGACGGGCGGGGCACTGATGGTCGGAGCGATGGTGGGGTTGCTCGCATTCGTCACATCGCGGCCGGTCGTCATCGAGACGGTCATCCCGTCTAACATTGGCGGTGTTGTTGCCGCACTCATTCTGGTTGCCCTCGCGTTCGTCGCCGAGAGCATGTGCGTGCTTCCCCCACAAGACCCGGACGGAGAACTCGCATGATGACACCGGGACGACTCGAGGTCGGACTCGTCGGTACCGCTCCGGAACTCGCCATCATGGGGCTCGCGCTCGCGGGCGCCGGACACTTCCCGTGGGTCATCACCGAACCCGCCGCGGCCGACCGCGAACGCGTCGTGTCGATGTTGCGCGGAGTCACTATTCGACCGGCGGCGGAGGTGGTTGCG
>CAMDKN010000006.1 GCA_945901035.1 Gulosibacter massiliensis
GACCCCCGGCGACATTGTCGACACCGATGGGACCGTCCTCGGTCACCACGACGGCGCCCAGTCGTACACGGTCGGTCAGCGCAAAGGTCTCGGCATCGGAATCCCATCGGCGGATGGGCGGCCGCGTTTCGTGCTCGCCGTCAAGCCAGCCACCAACGAGGTCGTCGTCGGGATGAAAGAAGACCTCGACATCGCCGAGATCGCCGGCGCGCGGTTTTCCTGGGCCGGAAATGATCCGGTCACGTCGGGAATCACGTCGGCAACAACAGACGGCTTCGCCGAGTTTGCCTGCGAAGTTCAGATCCGTGCTCACGCCGACCCGGTTCCTGCTGTCGCCGTCCGACGCGGCGACGAAATCGTGGTGACGCCCGACGTCCCCCTCAACGGCGTCGCGACCGGTCAGACCGCGGTGATTTACGTCGGAACCCGAGTCCTCGGTCAGTTCACTATCGACCGAACAGTCTCGGCGAGTGTCCTCACCCGCTAGGCGGCGACGCCGGCGCCTAGCCCTTCCAGACGGTCTTGAAGTTACAGAACTCCCGAATGCCGGGAGCTGCCAGTTCGCGACCGAATCCCGAATCCTTGATGCCACCGAACGGTAGTTCCGGATACGAAATCGTCATTCCGTTCACAAAGACCGCTCCGGCATCGATGTTGTGGATGAAGTAGTCTTCGTCGGACTTATCGGTCGTCCACAGCGCAGAGGAAAGACCGAACGTGGTCTGGTTGGCGATCGCGATCGCCTCGTCGCGTGACGACACACGATAAACGGTCGCCACGGGTCCGAACGCCTCTTCCATGACGAGCCGCATGTCGGGCGTCAGTTGGTCGAGGACGGTAGGGGAGTAGAACCAGCCGGGACCGTCGGGGGCGCTGCCGCCCGCGAGGACGCGAGCACCTTTACTGACCGCGTCGTCCACGAGCTCCGCGATTTCATCGCGCCCGCCTTCGGTCGCGAGCGGCCCGATCTGCGTTGCCTCATCCAGCGGGTCGCCGACGACGAGAGCCGCCATCTTCTCCGCGAACAGTTTGACAAACTCGTCGTAGACGTCGGTGTGCACAATGAACCGCTTGCCCGCGATGCACGACTGCCCGTTGTTGCTGGTGCGGGCGGTTACGCCGACGGTGCTGGCGCGGTCGAGGTCGGCGGACGGCATGACGATGAACGCATCCGAGCCGCCCAGTTCCATCACCGATTTCTTGATGTTCTGACCAGCCCGAGCCGCGACCGAGCGACCCGCGGGCTCCGAGCCAGTGAGGGTGACGGCCTTGATTCGACGGTCATCAATCACGGCCGCGACCGCAGCCGCTCCGGTGAGGATGGTGATGAACGATCCCTCGGGGAATCCCGCTCGCGTGAACAGGGTGTCGAGGTACATCGCGGAACGGGGGACATTCGACGCGTGCTTGAGCACGCCGGTGTTTCCCGCCATGAGCGCGGGGGCCGCAAAACGAATGACCTGCCACATCGGGTAGTTCCACGGCATTACCGCGAGAACCACGCCGAGCGGCTGATAGTGAACGTACGCCTGCGAGGCTCCAACCTTGCTCGGGTCGTCGATGGGCTCATCGGCCAGGAAGCCCTCGGCGTTGTCCGCATAAAAACGCATGTTCTTGGCACACTTGAGAACCTCGGCGACGGACTGAGCGATCGGCTTACCCATCTCGATGGTCATCATTGTCGAGAGTTCGTCAACCTCGGCTTCGAGAATGTCGGCCGCCTTCTTCATCCACACCCCGCGCTGGGCATAGGTCAGATCGCGGATGGTCTCGTGCGCGTCCTGGGCCTTCTGCAACCGGGTCTCGATTTCTTCCGCCGTGTGCGGAGTGAATTCTTCGACGGTTTCCCCCGTGGCGGGATTGACGACTGCGATAGCCATGCGATTGTTCTCCTAGTGTGTGTGGTCGGTGGTGATGGTGAAAACTTCGGGGTGGCGCTCGAGGTGAAGTCGTGTGCGCCGAATGTGCAAGGCGACAACCTGTTCCGCGAGGTCCAGGTCACCGTCTCGGAGGGCTGTGACCAACATATGGTGTTCGCTATGTACGATACCGAGATTTTTGGTATCGACCAGCATCGTGTAGGCCCGACGGTAGGGCTGTGTTGTATTCCAGAGCCGCGTTCCCAGTTCCCCCAGCAGATAGGTGGGGACTCGTTGATACATTCCCAGGTGGAATTCGCGATCGAGTCGCAGGAACTCTTCGACGTCGCTCGCGTTCTCCATCTTTTTCGCCAGTTCGTCCAGCTCGGCGATGTAGTCGTGGGTGATTTCCGGGGCATTGAATCGAAGCAGCAGCGGTTCGATTCGTTCCCGCGTCTGGTACACCTCGGAACACTCGCTCGCGGTGAGGCTGGCAACCCACGCCCCCGTGTTCGCGACCAATCGAACCAAGCCCTCCGACTCGAGAGTTCGAAGCGCTTCGCGCACGGGGATTCGACTGCCCCCGAATTTGGCCGAGAGTTGTTCCTGGATGATGCGCTCACCCGGGGTGTAATCACCTCGAAGGATGGCCTGGCGGAGGGCCTCGGCGATGGCGAGGCTGGCGTTTCCGTGTTTGGGGGAGCGAACCGTCACAGCGATTTATTCTGCCGGCCGGGCGGGGTGCCAGAGCAGCGTCGAGGCCGTTGACTCGTAGGCCTTGCCCTCGGGGAAACTGACGAGTTCACACTGCATGCCCCAGGGTGTGAGGAAATAGACCCAGCGCTGCCCCAGGCTCGCGTTCTGGCTCGCAACGATGTCCCCCAACACGGTCACGTTCTGAGTTCGCAGATACGCGAGCGCGACGTCGATGTCGTCGACATAAAAGGCGAGGTGGTGTCCGCCGATATCCGAATTCTTCGGCTGAGGCGCTTGACCGTCGGGGCTCTCCCACTGGAAGATCTCGAAATTCGGTCCGTTCTTGCAGCGGAAGAACCGCAGTTCGCGCATCACCGCACGGGGGTGAACGTTGAGCTGCTCGGCGAGCCAGTCGTCATCGCGCTCGAACGGACCGAGACTGTAGACCTTCTCGCAGCCGATGACGTCAACAAAGAATCGTTCCGCTTCGTCAAGATCGGGAACGGTGAAGCCGATGTGTTCGGTTCCGTGAAGGCCGGGAAGTGCCACGATCGATGCCCCTTCGCGCTCGGATTGGATACACATCATCCTATTACGGGGGATTACTCGGTGCAATCATAAGATTTAACGTGACATTGTATCCAATCGTGTATAAACTCTCCCTGACAACATCGAACGTGGTACTACCGCGCAGAGAAAGGCACCCCGTGGCCCAGCACAACGAACTCAACCCCCTTGCCCCGTGGATTGAAGTGGTTGCGACCGAGGAAGATTGGGACAACGCCGACCCTCAGTTGCTCGCGACGATGTTGGGACAGCTCCATCTCATTCGGGCGTTCGAAGAGGCGGTCCTTCAACTCGCCGGGGAATCCCTCGTTCACGGCCCCGCCCACTCGTCGATCGGCCAAGAGGGCGGCGCCGTCGGGTCCATCGTGGGGCTTCGACCCACGGATTCGGTCAACGGGTCCCACCGCGGACACCACCAGTTTCTCGCGAAGGCGATCGGGTATGTCACCCCCGACGGGCTGAATCTCGACAACCTCGTGAACCCCGAACTTCAGACTGTCCTGCAAAAATCACTCGCCGAGATCCTCGGGCTTGCTCAGGGGTTCTGCAAAGGCCGAGGCGGCTCGATGCACCTTCAGTGGCACGAAGCAGGAGCGCTGGGAACCAACGCCATCGTCGGCGGCGGTGTACCCCTCGCCGCGGGCAACGCGTTCGCTCAGAAACGAGCGGGAACCTCCGATCTCACGGTCACGTATTTCGGTGATGGCGCTGTCAACATCGGGTCCGTGCTCGAGAGCCTCAACCTGACCTCGGCGTGGGACATCCCGCTCGTCTTCTTCATCGAGAACAACCTGTACGCGGTGTCCACCACCGTCGAGGAAGCGACGCGCGAGTCGAGACTATCCGGTCGCGGGGTTGGATTCGGAATCCTGTCCCTTCGGGTGGACGGAATGGACCCACTCGCGGTCCACCTCGCGATGCAGGAGGCCGAGGATGTTGCCCGCTCGGGCGCTGGCCCCGTCGTCATCGAAGCCGAGGTCTACCGGTTCTTCCACCAAAACGGCCCGTTCCCCGGTTCGGCATTCGGATACCGCACGAAAGAAGAAGAAGAGCACTGGCGTTCGCGCGACCCGCTCCTGAAGGTCGCTGCGGAAATGGTGCGCCGCGGACTGATCACCGAGGAGGGCGTCGAGGCGGTCCGATCCCAGGCCGTCACGGCGATGACCGCCGCCACCGATGAACTCGTCGAACAAGACCCGGCTGCTAAGGACGGGGTACGACGAATCAAACCCGACTTGTGGCCGCAACCGAATTTCGTCGATGTCGGAGTGAGAGGCGACCTCTCCGAAATCAGCAACGTCCGCACGCAAGAGCGTCACCAGTACTCCGGCGAGGTGCACGAGGTCAAGTTCGTCGACGCCGTCGCCAGCGTCATGGAACGTCGAATGGACGAGGATTCACGAATCCTTATCCTCGGTGAAGACATCCACCGTTTGAACGGCGGGACCAACGGTGCAACCAAGGGCTTGAGCGCGAAATACCCCGACCGAGTGCTGGGAACTCCGATTTCCGAAAACGCGTTCACGGGTCTCGCCGGTGGGATGGCGCTCGACGGCCGCTACCGTCCCGTCATCGAATTCATGTACCCCGACTTCATGTGGGTCGCCGCCGACCAGGTGTTCAACCAAATCGGCAAGGCACGACACATGTTCGGCGGACAGTCCGCGGTTCCCGTAGTTCTGCGCACCAAAGTGGCGTTGGGCTCTGGTTATGGCTCGCAGCACCTGATGGACCCCGCGGGAATCTTCGCGACGTCGCCGGGATGGCGCATCATGGCCGCCTCGAACCCCTACGACTACATCGGTCTCATGAACAACGCACTCGCCATCGACGACCCGGTTCTGATTATCGAACACGTCGACCTGTATCAGACGAAGGGCGAGGTCCCGGTAAGCGACCTCGATTACCACATCCCCTTTGGCAAGGCCGCCTTTGTCACCGAGGGAACCGAGATGACGATTGTTTCCTACCTGTCCATGGTCAATCACGCGAAAGAGGCGCTCGCCGAGACGGGCGTGAGCGCCGATCTGATTGATTTGCGATTCCTCGACCGAGCAAGCCTCGACTGGGAGAGCCTCGAACAGAGCATCAGCAAAACGAACAACGTTCTCATCGTCGAACAGGGCGCTCAGGGAACGTCCTACGGTGGCTGGTTGTCCGACGAAATCCAACGCCGCTTCTTTGACCATCTGGACCAGCCGGTTGAACGCATCACGGGCTCCGAAGCATCACCCAGCATCTCCAAGGTGCTCGAACGAGCCGCGATTGCCCGAACCGACGAGGTTTCCGCGGGAATCCGGCGCGTGCTCACCAATAAGGGGGTCCGCTCATGACGAGTGTGATTCGCATGCCCGAAGTCCTCGCGGGGGCTACGGAGGGCGCAATCTCGCGCTGGGCCGTGGCCGAGGGTGATGTGGTGAACGTTGGTGACGTGCTCGCCGAGATCGAGACGGACAAAGCGTCGGTGGAATATCACGCCGAAGAAGCGGGAACCGTTGCGCGACTTCTCGCCGCCGAGGGCTCGGTAATCGACGTCGGTGAGCCGATCGCGATTTTCGCCGCGGCGGGCGACACCGAGAGCGACATTGCCGCGGCAATCGCCGATGCGGGAGTCGGTGGGAATTCCGCCAGCGCTAGTGCGACGCCGGCGACGGTGGATACCGAGCCCGTTGCAGCGCAGGTTGCCACGGCCGCGGTCGCTGACGTGGCCGAGAACAATTCCGACGCCGCGACCTCGACCGCTGTTCCGCGCGCGGGCGACCGAATCTGGGCGAGCCCCATCGTTCGCAAGTTGGCGAAAGAACAGGGTATTGACCTGATTGGAATGATCGGCTCGGGGCCACTCGGCCGAATCGTTCGTCGCGACCTCGACCTGCTCGTGGCGTCGGGCACGGTGGCGACGCCCGCACCGGCGGCGTCCGTCTCCGCGCCTCTCGCGGCAGCCGCGGCAAACGCCACCTTCACCGAGATTCCGCACTCGTCGATGCGCCGAGCAATCGCCCGTCGGCTCACCGAATCCAAGTCCACGGTTCCGCACTTTTATCTCAAGGCCGACTGTGTCGTCGACAAGCTTCTGCAGGCTCGGCTCGACGTCAACGAGGCGTTGGGAATCAAGACCTCCGTCAACGACTGGGTGGTCAAGGCTGTCGCGCACGCCCTCATGGCGGTCCCAGCGGCCAACGTCGTATGGTCTGACACGTCGATGCGGCAGTTCTCTCAGGCCGACATTTCGGTGGCCGTGGCCACCGAGGGCGGGCTCTACACGCCGGTTCTTCGGGGTGTCGAACGGATGGCGATCCCCGAAATCAACGAGCGGATTCGCAGCCTCGCCGATCGGGCGCGCCAGGGCTCACTCAAACAGGACGACATCGAGGGTGGCAGTTTCGCCGTGACCAACGTCGGAATGTTCGTCACCGAAGAGTTCTCGGCAATCCTGAATCCGCCGCAGTCGGGAATCCTCGCGGTGGGTGCTGCTCGGGAAAAGGCCGTGGTGGTCGATGGGGAATTGGCGGTCGCGTCCGTGATGACCGTGACGCTGTCGGCCGACCATCGAGCCGTTGACGGCGCTCTCGCGGCGCAGTGGATGGTCGCCTTCAAGCGGGCGATCGAACACCCACTGTCGCTTCTGCTCTAACAACTGATGCGGGCGAGCGCTCAATCGCGCATCGCCCGCATCAGTTCATGGGGTGGGGTTTGCTCAGTATTCGTTGGCGACGAACAGTTCTTGGGCCGGGAATCGAGTGAGCACCTCGACGCCCTTCGACGTCACGACAACTTCTTCTTCGATTCGAGCCGCCGAGAAACCGTCGCTCGCTGGACAGTACGTCTCGAGGGCGAAAACCATGCCCTCTTTGATCTCGACCGGGTTCTCGATGCTGTTGAGCCTCGAAATGATGGGACGCTCGTGAAGTCCAAGACCCAGGCCGTGCCCAAACTGCAGGCCGAAGGCGGCCATCTCGTTGGCAAAGCCGAACTCGCCGGCTTTCGGCCAGAGTTTGGCGATCTGGTCGGTGCCCACGCCGGGTCGAACTGCCTGAATCGCCACGTCCATCCATTCGCGTGCAATCTTGTAAGCATCTCGCTGAGAATCGGTCGCGCTTCCCACACCGAAGGTCCGGTAGTAACAGGTGCGGTAGCCGTTGAACGAGTGGATGATGTCGAAGAACGCTTGGTCGCCCGGGCGGATGATTCGGTCGGTGAAGTTGTGCGGGTGCGGGTTGCAGCGCTCACCCGAGATAGCGTTGACCGCCTCGACCTGGTCCGACCCGAGTTCGTAGAGTCGCTTGTTGGCGAGAGCTACGATTTCGTTTTCGCGGATTCCCGGCTTGAGGACGTCCACGATGTCTTGGTAAACGCCGTCGACCATCGCCGCCGCTTGGCTCAAAAGAATGATTTCGTCCTGCGATTTGATTTCCCGCGCGTCGAGCATCAGTTGTTGTGAATCGACCACGGTGAGGCCCTGGCGCTGCATCTCGAACAGGAACGGTGGCTCGACGATGTCCATTCCGACGGGCATGTCGGCAACGCCAAAGTCCTCGAGCAATCCCTTGATCTCGGCGACCGCGGTTCGCATGAGTCCGGCGTCGGGCGCCACAGCGCCGCGAAGCCCGAGCATGCCCGCGCGCCAGTTGTCGTCATCGACCCACCGCGAATACATTTTGTGGTGGCGAACTGCCGAGCCGAAGTCCCACAGATACGGGTCTTGCCCGCGCGCCAAGAGCGCGTAGCGGGTCATTTTGTCGCCCAGCGCACCGCCAATCCAAGTTTGCGTGGTGTACCGGATGTTATAAAAGTCGAACAGCAGGAACGAGCCGCACTGGCTCGTCTCGAGCGATTTCTTGGCACGATCCAGTCGGTAGTTCCGCAACCGGTCAAAGTCGACGCGTTCCTCGTAGTCGACACCCATGTGCCCCGGTGCGGGGATGGGGCGGTTGGGGTCGAGGCTCATTTCTGTGGCTCGAGTCCGTTGCTGATGGAGGAGTTTTCCGAGGTCAACCCGAGGTCGGAGTCTTTGGCCACCCTTACGAGCAAGGTGGCAAAGTCGTCCTCGACGTTCCCGAGATTGACTTCGTCGGCGACGATATCGCGGGTGGCCTGCGCAATCGGCATGCTCACGCCCATTTTCTTTGCAGCGTCGAGTCCGAGGTCGAAGTCTTTCTGCAAGAGGGGCATCGTGAACGTCGCGGTGAAGTCCAGATTCGCAAAAGCGGGGGACTTGTACTTCGTGAATACCGAACCCATGACCGAGTCGTTGAGAAAGTTCAGGAACGCCTCGCGGGTGACGCCGCCTTTTTCGGCAAGCACGGTGATTTCGGCGAGAGACTGCGTCACCACGCCCAACATGACGTTGTGGGCGATTTTCACCAGACGAGCAACTTCACCTTCGCCGACGTAGGTAACGCCTCGTCCGAAGTGCGCGAGGACGGGGGCAATGGCGTCGAACGCGGCGCGAGGTCCGGAAACGGCCACCGTGAGTTTGCCGGCTTCGATGACCGCGGGGTTTCCGCTCACCGGGGTTGCCAGGAACTCTGATCCCGCTGCGGTCGCTGCCGCACGAATCTTTTCGGAGGCCTCCACCGATACCGTCGACGAGTCCGCGATGTACTTCGGCGCTTGGTCGCCGGTGAGAAGCCCGCCGTCGCCCAGCATTACCTGTTCGAGGTCTTTGTTGGCGGAAACCATGCTGAAAACGAGGTCGCGTCCAGCCAGTTCGACCGGTGAATCGACGACGGTTGCACCGAGTTTCGTCAGCGGCTCGGCTTTGGCTTTCGTGCGGTTGTAGACAGCGACGTCGTAACCGGCTTTGAGAAGTCTGGTGGCGAGTTGGTATCCCATGCGCCCTGCGCCGATCCACCCAATTGACATTTTCTGCTGACTCATGTGATTCGCCTTCCCAAGCCTGTGATGGAGGAGCGGGGATCCGCTGCCCATAAATAAACCGTGTAGTTCAGAGAGTGCAATCGTTTGCACCACAAGAATAGTATCGCAGGCTCTCTCTTGTCAATAACGGCAGAACCGCGGGTCGCGGGGCTCAGACGCGCTGTTTTTTCGGTGCGGGACCGGTCGACCCGCGCACGACAAGCGAGACGGGCAAGCGAACCAGAACGGAGTCGTTTTTCCCGTTTTGGATGCGCTCAAACAAGAGGCGGGCAGACTCAGTCCCGATATCTTCCAACGGCACGTGAATCGTTGTCAGACCGGGGCTGAATTCCTCGGAGAAGGGCATGTCGTTGAACCCGATGACCGACAAATCCTCGGGACAACGCAGCCGATGGCGTCGCACAGAACGCAGAACCCCGAGCGCGAGAAGGTCGTTGCTCGCTTGAACCGCGGTGAAACTTTGCCGTTGTGACAGCACGTCGTCCATTGCCTTTTCGCCGGCCTCCGCTGTCAGCGCGCTCGCCGACACAACCTGACACGCAATGCCCGCTTCGTCGCAGGATTGAATCATCGCGTCGCGTCGGGTGCGAGAGGTCGAAAAGTTGTCGGGTCCGGCGATATGGACGATGCGGCGGTGCCCGAGGCTTTTGAGCAGGTCAACCGCCATCGCGATACCGCTTCGGTCGTCACCAGTGACGAGAGGGTACGGAACCGATCCGCCACCGCGGTTCGCGAGAACTACTTTCACGCCCTGTTCAAACAACCTCGGGAGTAGGACGTGGTCGTCGAGACCTGTGGCAATAATTAATCCGTCAACTCGTCGCTCGAGCAGTGACGAAATTGCGGACTGTTCCATCCCGGGCCGACCATCGGTGTTGGCGAGCAACGCGGTGTATCCGCGAGGTGCGAGGAAGTTCTCGATGCCGCGAATCATCGGCGGGAAAATCGGGTTGGTCAGGTCGGGAATCGTGACGCCGACCGTCATCGACAAATTGTTGCGAAGGCTGCGCGCGACGGCGTTGGGGACATAACCGAGAGCTTTGGCGGCTTTTTGTATGCGACGAACAGTTTCGGGGCTCACTTGCGCTTGCGTCGACGGGTTCAACGCCCGCGAGACGGTCGCAAAATGCACCCCAGCGAGCTTGGCGACGTCGACAATCGTGACTGCGCGAGACATGAGCCAAGACTAGCGAAGTTGGGCGCCTGGAGGTTAGGGCAAAAAGTGAGGGCCAGGGGTTGCCCCTGGCCCTCACCCTTGTGACTAGTTACTTGGAGTAGTACTCGTAGTGAGGACCGCGCCAGAGCGGGTTCACGACGAAGTCCTTCAGCCACGTGCGGTACGGGAAGGCGAGGCCTTCCTGTGCTGCCAAGATCCACATCGCCTCTTCGTGCAGAATGGTCTGCAGTTCGGAGTAGATCGCGATGCGCTCTTCGGGGTTCACCGTTGCCTTACCGGCGTCAATGAGCCCAGCGATGCGGTCGGGGTCTTCATACACATCCCGCATTCCGTGCCTCGAGCCCCATTCACCGTCGGGGTGCGAGTTCGGCCAGAAGAACTGGTGCGGGTCTGCACCCGGGTCAGAGTTCTTCGTCCACATCAAGTAGGGAAGCGGGTCCGAACCCATGTCCTGGTCGAACTTAGATTCGGGCTTGCTGACCACGTTGATCCGGAACTTGGGGTTGATGCTCTCGATTCCGTCTTTCAGCAGAAGCGCGGGACCCTCGAACTCCGGGTCTCCTGCCTGCACGACAACGGAAACGGTGAAGCCCTCTTCCCAGTACGGGGTCTGCATCAGCAACTCGGTTGCCTTGTCCAGGTCGTACTCGTACTGCGGAGCGGTTTCGTCGTAACCGAGGACACCCTGCGGGATGTAGGCCTTGTAACGAGCGCCGAGACCGTCAAGGAACGAGTCGATGAAGGTCTGGTAGTCGAAGGCATAGCTGAACGCCTGGCGAATACGCTTGTCCGCAAAGAAGTCCGTGGGGACCGTGTCGCCCTTGGGGACTGAGTCGGCTCGCATGTTGAACGCCAAGTGGATCGGCTCCAGCAGCAGTCCGCCCTTGATGACCGTGACTCCGTCAACGCCTTCAACATCAGCAACAGCCGACGGGGAGATGTCAATGATGTCTGCGTCACCAGCGGTCAACGCGAGAATGCGAGAGCTTTCTTCGTTGTTGATTTCCCAACGAACGTCGGCCTTTGCGGGCTCGCCCCAGTAGTTTTCGTTGATGCTCATCGCGAGAGAAACATCACGAACCCATTCGTCGAACACGTACGGGCCGGTTCCGACCATGTTGGTGTCCATCCATGGGTTCGGCGAGTCAGCTCGCACTCCACCGTTTTCCTCGACCGCTTCGGGGCTCACAACGGACGCCACCGTACCCAGCACAACCGAGTACAGGAACGACGCATCTGGCTCGTTCAGCGTGACCTCGAACGTGAAGTCGTCGACGGCCCTGAAGGATTTCACCGAGTCAATAAGAGCCGACGCTTGACCTTCGGGCAGGTTCATCGTCATGACGCGTTCCCATGAGTACACAACGTCATCTGCGGTGAAGTCGGTTCCGTCATGGAAAACGACGCCCTCGCGGAGCGGGAATGTGTAGACCAGACGGTCAGCACTCACCAAACCGTTGTCGGTGGTGGGTACCTCGGTCGCGAGCGACGGGATCAGATCCGGGCCTTCCACGCCCACATCCACAAGACGCTCATAGACGTTGTCGATGAACGCTTCACCCTTTTCGCCCTGTTCCGCGCGAGCGGGGTCGAGGCTTGCCGGTTCGCCGTTCTGGTGGTGAACGATCAAGCCCGGGTTAGTAACTTCGACCGTCTCAACCTCGGTGGCAGCCGTGCACGCACTGAGCGCGAACGCCATCACCGCGATGCCGGCAGTGACCGCTAAGCGCAGCGGTCGCTTTGAAGCATCGTTGCTTCGTGTATCTGTTTCTGTATTCACTTTCCTTACCTTTCCATTTCTCGTTGGAGTTAAAGCTTGGGGAGTGCGCCGAGGTTCTGAGTCCTGGTGCACGATGTCCATCGACCGTCTTGCAGTTGTTGCAGTTCGGCGCCGGATACCTCGTTGAAACTGACCTCGACAGATTTCTCGTCGAGGCGCACGGGACGTTCGAGAGCCTCATGGGCTGCGAGCGTACCGATCCTGTTGGCGAATGACTTCGCGGCCTCTGATTCGGTGAAGTTCACCGTGGCGCGGAATTCGCTAGTTCGTCGAACTGTGGAAATCGTCTCAAAAATCACGGGCGTGTTCCGTTCCGAATCGGTCAACACGTCATCGATCGACCAGCCGCACTCGGCTTTGGCAACCGGGCATCGTGGGTGAAGTCGACATCCGCGCGGCGGGTTGATGGGGTTGGGGACCGTGCCGGAAAGATCCCACTTCTCGATTTTCGGGCCATCCTCCAGGGTCGGGTTGGAATCACGCAGAATCTTCGAGTACGGGTGAAGCGGGTTGTTGAACACCTGTGCAGTCGGTCCGTACTCGACGATCTCGCCCATGTACATCACCGCGATGCGATCGGACATGTGCTGGACGACGCCGAGGTCGTGGGTGATGAACAGATAGGTGAGCCCGAGGTCTTTCTGCAGTTCGACCAACAGGTTGAGGATCTGGGCTTGGACGGACACGTCCAGCGCGCTCGTGGGTTCGTCCAGAATCACAAACTCGGGGTTCAACGCCAGGGCTCGTGCGATCGAGATCCTCTGTCGCTGCCCACCCGAGAACTGGTGGGGGAAACGAAGCAGGTGCTGCGGACCGAGGCCCACCCTTTCGAGTAATTCGGTGACGCGACGGTCGAGATCTTCGCCCGAGGCTTCTTTGTGGACTCGGAGCGGCCGCCCGACGATATCCCTTACAAGTTGGCGCGGGTTCAGCGACGCGAACGCGTCCTGGAACACGACCTGACAGTTTCGGCGATAGTTGCTTTGCTTTTCGCGCGACATCGAACCGAGACGGTGGTTGACTTCTAGGTTCTTCCACAACGTCTGGTCGGCAGCTGACCGGTCTTTCGCAGCGATGCCGCGAATCCGTTCGATGTCGTTGTGTTGTCCGGTGTTGACGTCAACCCAGATGTCGCCACCCGTCGGCGCGACCAAGCCGGCGATGACACGTCCGAGGGTCGTTTTGCCGCAGCCCGATTCCCCGACGAGTCCGAGAGTTTGGCCGCGCGGAATACTGAGGTTGATTCCGTCGACCGCGCGAACCTGACCGGTGACACGTTGGAGAACGCCTTCTTTGACGGGGTAGTGAACCTTCACATCGTGGAGCGACACCACGGCGTCGGCCGCTCCGCCAAAGTCGGCCCCTAAGGACTCGTTGCGCACTGTCATGAGGAGACTTTTCCCTTCAATTTCGCAGCGGCGGGCATGTCGGTGGAACTCACGCCAATTCGCCCTGCGGTGTCGAATCGGTGGCACGAGACTTCGCGTTTTTCCCCGATGGTGAGAAGTTCGGGAACAACACCGTGACACGCGGCGGCCGCAAACGAACAGCGGCTGGCAAAGTGGCATTGCGCCGGCGGATCAATCAACTGTGGAACACTGCCCGGGATGGCTGCGAGTTGGCCACGCGGGGTCGCGGGTCGAGGAATCGCGGCGAGCAGGCCCTGGGTGTACGGGTGTTGTGGGGATGCCAGCACGTCGGCGGACGGCCCGATTTCCGCGATGCGCCCGGCGTACATCACGGCGACGCGGTCGGCGAACTGCCGAACCAGCGAAAGGTCGTGGGTGATGTAGAGGATTGCCATGCCACGTTTCTGCTGCATCTGCTGGATGAGGTCCAGGATGCGCGCCTGAATAGTCACGTCAAGCGCGGTGGTGGGTTCGTCCGCAATGAGCAGGTCGGGGTCACACGCGAGAGCCTGGGCAATCATGACGCGTTGTTTCATTCCGCCCGAAAGTTCGTGCGGATAGCTGTCGAGCATCTTGCGCGGGTTGGGAATTCCCGTATCCGCGAGGGCTGCCATCACCGCGTCGTCAATAGACTTCTGCAGTGCCTTCGGCGCATTCATGTGAGTCAACCGGTACAGACCGCGCTCAAGAGCACTCGCGCGTTGCTGCACAATCTTTGTGGCGGTGCGACTCGGCTTTTCCGTGTCGAATCCCGCATTGCCGAGAATCATCGACATCCGGTGCTCTCCGAAAACTTCCGCGAGCTGGCGACCAATCGTCAGTCCCGGGTTGAGTGCTTTACCCGGGTCCTGGAAAATCATCGAGATGCGGTCACCGCGGATGCTGCGAACCTTCTTCTCGGACGCGGTGAGGATCTCGGTGACGGAACCGTCGGGGTTGCGCAGCGAAATCGATCCGGACGCATATTCTCCGGGAGGCTCGGGGACGAGGCGCACGATCGAGCGGGCAGTGACGCTCTTGCCACACCCGGTCTCGCCCACGAGCGCGAGGGTTTCGTTCGGGTAGATGTCGAAGGAAACGTGGTCGACGGCGTGGGCGAGCCCCTTGGAGGACCGGAAACGCACGCTGAGGTCATCGACCCGCAGCAACCAGTTATCGGCAGATGACATGGTCAGCGACCTTCCGTCTTGGGGTCCAGCACGTCGCGTAACCCATCCCCAACGAGGTTGAATGCGAGCGCCCACAACACGATCGCGAGCCCCGAGAAGGTGGACAGCCACCATTCCCCGGCCAGCAAACCGTCTTGGCCTGCACTCACCATCGCACCCCACTCGGTCGTACCCGGCTGGGCGAGCCCGATGAAGCTGAGGGTCGCACCGAGGAGGACAACGGTTCCCATATCGAGGGTCGCTTGGACAATGAGGGGGGTGACAGCGTTCGGCAGGACATCTTTTCGATAAATGTTCCAGGTGGAGTCCCCGGTAACCCGAGCGGCCGCGACATAATCCGCCTGTTTGATTCGGATGATTTCGCCTCGAACAATTCGGGCGTATTTGACCCAGAAGACCACGGCGAGAGCCAGGATGATGTTGCCGAACGACGGCCCGAGGAATGCGGAAATCGCGAGGGCAAAGATGAGCTCGGGGATGGCGAGGAACACGTCGACGATTCGCATCAACAGGTTGTCGACCCGGCCGCCGACCATTGCGGCGATGCTTCCCACGATGGTTCCAAAAACGAGGGTGAAGCCGACGACGGTAACCGAGAGTAGTAACGAGAGGTGCGAGCCCCAGATCAGTCCGTAAAAGACATCGCCACCCATGCTGTCGGTTCCCAGCAGGTGACCCGCTTCGCCCGGCGGAACACCGATGTTCGACCAATCGCGAGGACTCTGGTAAGCATCGGGCGTGTTGGGTTCGGTGATGAGCGGGGCGAAAGCCGCCATGAGGAGGAAGAACCCGATGATGGAAAAACCCACCACGGTCAGAGGGTTTCGGAAAACCTCGCGCGCGATTTCGCGGCGACGTGCCCATTTCGCGCTCCTCGCAGTCCGCGGAGCCACCGCGGTTTTCGGCGTGGCTTTGGAGTTCGTGACGTTGGTCATCCGAGCACCACCCTTCGGTCGAGGTAGGCGTAGGCAATGTCAACGGCAAGGTTCACGGTCATGAAGATGATCGCGGTGACGAGCACGTACGACATGATGGTGGCTTGGTCACCCGTGAGAATCGCGCTGGTCACCCACTGGCCGAGTCCGGGCCAGCGGAAAATCAGCTCAACCGCAACCGACCCCTGAAGAAGGAACCCGAAGCTGAGACCGATTGTGGTGGTGGTGGGAACGAGCGCGTTGCGTCGAGCGTGGCGCTTGATCACGATGTTCTCGGCAAGCCCCTTCGACCGCGCGGCTTCCACGTACTCTTCGCTCATCGCCTCGACCATGGACGAGCGCATCATACGGACGATGATCGCCATCGCCCCGAAAGCGAGAACCGTCGCCGGGAGAATTAGGTGCCGGAAGGCATCGAACAGTGCGATGGGATTTCCCGCGAGTATCGAGTCAATCGTGTAGAGACCCGTCGGGTGGGCGATCGAATCGAACACTTCCGGCGTAGAGCGCCCGAGCGGGAACCAGTCGAGCCAGAGGTAGAACGGAATAAGGAGGAGGAGTCCGAACCAGAAGGTCGGGGTGCTGGCTCCGAGAATCGAGAACAGGCGGGCAGCGTGGTCGGGTCGCTTGTTGCGGTTGACGCCGGCGATGGTGCCGAGGGCGATTCCGCCGATGACCGCAATCAGCGCAGCAAAGATGGCGAGTTCCAGGGTGGCGGTGATTTTGCCCCCGATGATTTCGGTGACCGGCGCAACGGAAACGCCCGACCATCCGAGGTCCCCTTGAAGGAGTCCACCGAGCCACGCAAAGTATTGAACCGGGATGGGCTGGTCGAGCAGGTAGCGCGCCTCGAGCGCGGCGACCTCGGCCAACGACATTGTGGGCGACGCATAAATGCCGACGGGGGAGCCGGTGAATCGGGTGAGCACGAACACCACAACGCTGACTCCGAGCATGATAAACGGAAGCACGATAATCCTGCGAATGAGGTAGTCGCGAACCTGCATGTGGGCCTCCGTTGGATCACAAATGTGTTGTTTCGGCTAAACTCTGCAAACGATTGCTTTAGAACATATCAG
>CAMDKN010000007.1 GCA_945901035.1 Gulosibacter massiliensis
GCACCGTCGCCATCAAAACTCCCGACGATCTCGCGCCAGCCCACGAACTATTGGAGGCATCATGACTCAACCCGTTCTCAAACAAACGGTCGGATCCGCGTTCACCCGAATTCTGTCGGTCGGCGCTGCTCGGGGTGACCTCGACGTCCCAAACGATGACATCGTCGGTCCCATCGATTCGAGCGACGAGTGGATTCGTCAACGCACCGGTGTCATCAGCCGGAAGCGGGCAAGCGCAAATGTTCGCGCGGCGGACCTCGCGACGACCGCTGCGCTGGAAGCAATCGATAGAGCGGGGATTTCCGCCTCCGAAATCGGCGCGGTGATCATTGCCACCATTTCCAACGAGGTTCAGACACCGTCGATGGCGGCTCTCGTCGCGGACCGCATCGGGGCCACCCCGGCCGCTGCCTACGACGTGTCGGCCGCGTGCGCGGGGTTCTGTTATGGAATCGCCCAGGCGGACGCCCTCGTTCGCACGGGAACCTCCACCTACGTGCTCGTCATCGGAGCAGAAAAACTTAGCGACATTGCGAACCCAACGGATCGCACCATTTCGTTCCTCCTGGGAGACGGCGCCGGAGCCGTCATCATCGGCCCCGCCGACGCGGCGGGCATCTCGCCGACCATCTGGGGTTCGGACGGGGCAAAATGGGACGCGGTCGGTATGGACCGCCCGCTGCGCGAGGCGTTCGATGACCGCGACGGAAACTTCCCCACCATACGCCAAGACGGTCAAACCGTTTTCCGGTGGGCGGTTTGGGAGATGGCCAAGGTGGCACAGCACGCACTCGACGCTGCCGGCATCACCGCAGCCGAACTCGCCGCGTTTATCCCCCATCAAGCCAACATGCGCATCATCAACGAGTTTGCGAAGCAACTCAAGGTCCCGGACAGCGTGGTGATCGCGCGCGACATCGAAACAACCGGGAACACCTCCGCTGCGTCGATTCCGCTTGCCATGCATCGCGTTCTCGCCGAGAACCCTGAACTCAGTGGCGGCTACGCACTCATCATCGGATTCGGAGCGGGACTCGTCTACGCCGCCCAGATTGTGCGCCTTCCGTAGCGGTTTGCGCTCAACCCCATAAAATGGGGACTGTTACATCACATTCACCTAAGGAGAAATAATGGCTCAGTCCAAGGATGAGGTCCTCGCAGGCCTCGCAGGCCTCGTCAATGACGAGACTGGCGTTCCCGTCGAGAGCGTTGTGTTCGGGAAGTCGTTCGCGGACGACCTCGATATTGACTCAATCTCGATGATGACGATTGTCGTCAATGCCGAGGAAGAGTTTGGCGTCAAAATTCCCGACGACAAGGTCAACGAGCTCAAGACGGTCGATGATGCCGTGAACTACATCGTTTCGGCCCAGTCCTAAAACGATTTGTGCGGCGGGGGTTAACCCCGCCGCACTGGTGTACCCACCGACCGACAGGGAAGAGTAAGCACATGACCACCATCGTTGTGACGGGTATTGGGGCGACGTCGTGCCTCGGCGGAAATGCTCGTGACACCTGGGACGCCCTTCTTCGCAGCGAGAGCGGCATTCGCTCGCTCACCGAAGAATGGGTCGAGCAACACCAACTCCCCGTTACCTTTGCCGGTCGGGTGAAGGTTCCTGCGACGGAAGTCCTGGAGCGACTGGAAATCAAGCGACTCGACCCGTCCGCTCAACTCGCCGTGATCGCGGCCCGCGAAGCCTGGGCCGATGCGGGTTCACCGACGGATGCCAGGGAACGTATTCTGGTCGATTTTGCGACCGGAATCGGCGGACTCAATACTCTCCTCGATGCCTGGGACGTCATGAAGGAAAAGGGTCCGCGTCGAGTTCTGCCGATGACCATCCCCATGCTGATGCCCAACGCCGCCGCCGCCGCTATTTCGATGGATCTCGAAACTCGAGGCGGGGCTCGTACCTGTGTTTCCGCCTGCGCCTCGGGTACCGAATCGATCTCCAACGCGGTGAACCACCTTCGCGCGGGGCTGGCGGATGTCGTGATTTGCGGCGGCACCGAATCGGTCATCCACCCTCTGCCGATTGCTGCCTTCGCAGCAATGCACGCGCTGTCGACGCGAAACGACGAACCGGCTCGCGCGTCGCGCCCCTATGACAAGGATCGCGACGGATTTGTGCTCGGTGAAGGGGCGGCCGTCCTCATCCTCGAAACCCGCGAACACGCCGAAGCCCGCGGCGCGACAATCTATGCCGAAATCGCGGGTGGGTCGGTGTCATCCGACGCGCACCACATCACCGCACCCGATCCCGAAGGAACCGGTGCTGCTCGTGCCGTTGTGGACGCGCTGGCGGATGCTGGTCTGACGCCGGCGGACGTGAACTACATCAACGCCCACGCCACCTCGACCCCCGTCGGAGATATCGCCGAATACACCGCACTCCACCGAGTTTTCGGAGACCGAATCAAGGAAATCCCGGTTTCGGCGACAAAATCGTCCACTGGTCACCTGCTGGGCGGTACGGGAGCACTTGAAGCGATGTTCACCGTTCTGTCGGCGCGGGACAAAATCGCGGCACCCACAATCAACCTTGAGAATCAAGACGAGGCGATCCCGCTCGACGTCGTGGTGACACCGCGTCCACTGCCCGACTCGGTTGTTGCGATTAGCAACTCGTTTGGATTCGGTGGGCACAACGCCGTCATCGTCGTGAAGTCGGTCTAATTTGCCGATGTTCGCTGCCGCAGCGGTGTGACCACGTTGGTGGCCGTCAGCCGGTAGGGCTCCAGTTCGTCATCCCACGCGCACCCCAGAGCACGAGCTAGCTCGTGTTCCAATTCCGTTCCGTCGCCCTGCGCTAATTCCATCGCGTAGCGAACACGATCTTCTCCGACCATCGAATGTCCCGCGGCGTCCGTGAGTGTATAAAAAACTCCCAGTGCAGGCGTGTGGGCGTAGCGAACCCCATCCCGACCGTCGCTTGTAGACTCCCATACTTCGAAACGAGTTTGTTCCCAACCACGAAGCGCCGAGGTGCACCTCGCCGCGGAGCCGGCCGGACCCGACCACTCGATCGAGGCACGGACGGTGCCAGGTTCTGAGGATTGATCGGACCACGATACCCGGACCGTAGAGCCCAACACGTGGGAAATCGTCCACTCAACGTTGGGTGCGAGCACGACGGGACATGAGTGAATGTGAATCACTCCGTGAGCATCCTTCATCCATCCTCCTCGGTCCGCTCGACTTCCCCTCGAACGGGCACCTCAGATGGAGTATTAAGTATGCGCGTGCCGGCGCGGAATGTCCAATTCGCGCGACCTCACGATTGCTAGGCGTGAAGCAGACCGCCCTCGGCGGACAGCACGTTTTTCTCTCCGGCTCGAACGGCGAACGGCATCCGATTCTGCCGAGGAGGAATCGGGCAGTTGAAATTGTAGGAAAAAGCGCAGGGTGGCAACACCGCATAGTTGAAGTCCAACGTCACCGTGCCGTCCGGGTTGGGGACAACGAACAAGAACCGCCCCACCGAATAGGTTTCCGACTCGTTGGTCAGGTCGGCGAAGACGATCTGCAACGCTTTACCCGTGCCGATTGTTACCAGGGACACCGAATGCCCCTCGTGGGTGAACTCGATTTCACCCGGAAATACCTCCGCCTTCGCCGCGCCGGTTTTCTTCTCGACGTCCAATGTCGTACCCGACGGGTTCGGCTTCCACAACCCCGTCACCACCCAGTCCGGGTTGTGAGGGAAGACATCGATACCACCAAAGTTGTCAATCGACTCGCTGCGGGAGTCCCACACGCGTAACCCGCTCAAACCGTCCTCGGCGATGATGGTTCCTCGACGAGTGTCCGAAAACGCAATGAGCGGTGCAGTATCGCCCGGTCCGTTGAGCGTCACCGACCCGTTCACGAGTTCTCCGTTGACGGAAATCTGGTCTTCGGTGCGCGCGGTCAACTCGAGACCGGGCTCGCCGTCGGAACGAGGTGCCCACAGTCCGGGAACTCCCCACACCGCCTGTTCCGAGTCGAGCCATTGGGTGAGAACGAGCGCAAGACTTCCGAAAGGTTCCGTAACCTGGGTCTCCCGCCTCGAGCGGAACAGTGCGAATCTGTCGGCGGCCTCGGTCATGAACTCATTCTGCCGAAATGCCGGGCACGAGTTCGACAGGCTCACCGTGCAATCGCGCGTCGATACACTTCACTCATCTGAGCGGTGCGGTGGGATTGACGAAACGCCGTGAGATTGCTCAAATCGCGCTGCGGTGTCGTTGACGGGCGCGTCCCCGCGGCACGAGCGAGCGCTTCCCCCAATGCCTTCGGCGATAAATCGGCGGCGAGAGTGACGGAACCCGCAGGAAGCCCGTCCGCCACGGCCGGATCGACAAGGACCACGTGTGTGCCCATCGACACCGCCTCGGTCACGGTCATGCCTTGCGTTTCGAAATCGTGTGAGGTCTGCACCAGGATGTCAGCGTCGGCAATCAGTTCGATTGCTCGATCATAGGAAACCGCCCCCGCAAAGGTGACGTTGCGTGCCGCGATGGCCTTTGCTTTCGATGCGAGAATCCCATCTCCCACAATCAGAACGTCGAGCGGTTCCGAACATTCCTCCACCCCCGAGAGAAATTCGAGAAGCCGTTTCTCGGGTGAAAAACGCCCCACCCACGCGACACGCACCGAGGCACGGGGGGTTCGCGCAACTCGCGCAACCCGATCCAAAACATCGTCGCTGACACCGGTCGGAACAACGGCGATATCGGGGTGTTGACGCGAAACGACATCCCGCTCCGCGAGCAGCTTCGCGAAATGTTCGGACGGCGCCGTGACGACATCACAGTGATGGGCGTAGCCGGCAAGGTAATCGAAGGCGTTCCTCGGACGCGAGGCTGCATCATTCCCGAGCGCCCACTTCTGCCAGTTCCCGAGAAGCGCATAAAAGAGTCCCGGGAATGGGACGGAACGATCCACGCCGACGTCGAGTCGGTGATGAAGTGTGTACACAATCGGCAGGTTGTGTTGCCGTCCAAATCGAAATCCGAGGGCCGCACCCCAGAAATCCGACTGCACGTGAACCACGTCTACCGCGGGGCGAGTGCGCAGAGCCCGTTCAATCTGGTCGAGATGCTTCTGGTTCGGCCAGATCCAGGTGTATTCCCGAACGGTCGGAATCGCTCGGGATGGAAGGTCGATAAAGCGTTCGTCGTCGACCGGGCCTGTTCGCAGAGCGGGTGACACGAACGTCACAACGTGTCCGGCGCGCTCGAGAAAATCGGCCTGAAGGTTCACCGAAACCTGCGCACCGCCCAGCGTGTGGGGATGTTGTTCGCAGAAGATAAGAACGTGCATAGGAGTCACAGTCTAGGGCGAGGGGTGTGGGATGCACCGAGTAGCGAGGATAAGGTCTAATCACCACAAACACGAACGCCTCACACAAGGAGACCCCATGGATGTTGTTCCAACGATTGCCACGCCCGATGCGAACGTGATGTCGCTGCCCGCGCACGTTCTGAAACCGACCAGCCTCGATGGGCAAACGGAGACCAGCGCGCCCACGTGGACGTCCCCGGATGGAACGGTGGAAACGGGTGTGTGGGAATGCACCGCGGGCACATTTACGGCGACGCGGGACGGGTACGACGAAGTTGCCATCATTCTCTCGGGGACGGCGACGGTGCGCTCGGACGCAGGGGAAACGGTCGATCTCGGTCCGGGCAGCACGCTCGTCACCCCCGCCAGCTGGACGGGCGTGTGGACGGTGCATGACACGATTCGGAAGGTGTACGTGATTCGAAAATTGGCTTAAATTTCGCGCTGCGACGCCGGGTGCACCACGACCGCCGCGGGCTCACTTCACCGCGAAGCGTCACGCCACACCCGAGTGTTAGGCTGGCAAGGTGCGCTATCTAGTTACGGGGGGAAGCGGCTTTCTGGGTTCCCACCTATGTGAGCGTTTGCTGAATTCTGGCCACTCGGTTGTTGCGCTCGATAATTTTTCAACCGGTTCTGCCGACAACATCGCGCATCTTGTGTCCCGTGATAATTTCGACGTTCTCGACACTGACGTCACGACACCGTTCGACGTCGACGTTGATGGCGTATTCAACCTCGCCTGTCCCGCATCGCCCGTGCACTACCAGCGGAATCCGACTCGGACAATCGAAACGTCAATTCTGGGGGCCATCAATTCCCTCAATTTAGGCCGAAAGCGAGGCATACCCGTCCTTCAGGCCTCCACCTCGGAGGTGTACGGGGACCCTCGCGAGTCTCCGCAGTCGGAAGCGTATTGGGGCAACGTCAACCCGATCGGGATCCGGGCGTGTTACGACGAGGGAAAGCGGGCGGCAGAAACGTTGTTCGTCGACTACTTCCGCGAGTTTTCCGTTGACATCCGCATTGCCCGAATCTTCAACACCCACGGGCCTCGAATGGCATTGGACGATGGACGCGTCGTCCCCCAGTTCATTACCCAGGCGTTGCGCAACGAGCCGTTGACCATCCACGGCGAGGGCACACAAACGCGCAGCTTCTGTTATGTCGACGACCTCATCGACGGAATCGTTGCGTTGTTTGAACATTCCGGTCACCACACCCCGGTTAATCTCGGAAACCCTCAGCCGGTGTCCATGATCGACCTTGCCCACGAAGTCATCCAACTGACCGAATCGAGCAGCACGGTTAGCCACGTGCCGCTGCCGCTCGATGACCCGTTGATGCGTGAACCCGACATTAGACTGGCCGCTGAGATTCTCGGGTGGAACCCTCGGGTGGAGCGAACGGCCGGTCTCGTTGCCACAATCGCCGATATTAGGGCGCGAGTCTAGATCGTTACTGACCGCTAACCATTTAATCGACGACTGGCAACGAGGTGGGAAATTTCCTCGATCATCTCGTCCGATAGCGTCGCGTGAACGCCGTCGATGACGAGCTCGTGATACTCACGCCCAGTCCTCTCGCTCAGGAGCCTGAAGTGGGGCAATAGGAGATTCGCCGAGTTCAGTTCAACCAGCGCAGCGTTGTCGTGCAGAAAAAGCAGGTGCGATAAACCCGCGCCGTGTTGCCCGATCAGGACATCTGTTTGATTGATGATTCGAAGTTGCTCTGCAGGTGACGTGTCCTCAAAGGCGACCAAGGCAGTCGCGCTGTGCGTCGAAATGTGCTCAACTAAGCGGTCGAGATTGCTAATGGAACGGCGAGTTGAACCGCCACCTTGAAATTTCGCGCTGCCATCGGTGTAGAAAGCGGGGGGCGGACGGCGATCCAATACGGTGACGTTGTCCCGACTGGGTATCGGAGGCAGAAATCTTTCCCGAAAAGCCGCCACCACCTCGGTGAAGCGCACGATATCAATAAGAATTCCTTTGCGGATGGCGAATCGGTCCAAACGGACCTGTCGGTTCCACAAGCGCCGCGACGCGTCGCGTGCAAACTTTTCGCGGGAGACTCTGGTGAATGCATTCTCACCGAACACAAAGTCCAGCCACACATTCATCGGCCCGCAATCGAGGATCACGTGACCTTTTCCCGCGACACCATCGGAAAGTTCGAGTTCATACAGTGGCAAGAGGTAATCGAAAAGAAAGTGGTAAAAGTGTTGAACACTTCCAACGCTGCCGCCGGGCTTCAGATAGATTGCCACGGTCAAACAGTACCGTTTCCACCAAGCGTCCTTGTCGACGTGGGGCGAGCGTCGGAAGCGTGGGCAGGTCACCCAGTCATTGACACGAAATCCGAGATCTCGTGAATCAATTCGCGTTCCAGTGCCGTGTGTAGTCCGTCGATGGTGAAACTCCGGTACCTGAGTCCTAGATCAGTGTTAAGAGTTTGGAACCAGACTTGGTCCCGGTCGGTCGTATGCAATTCGACGAGGGTTGCGTCGTTGTGCAGAAACAAGGAATGCGTGAGCCCCGCACCGTGTTGTCCGATCAATACCGCGGTGTTGTTAATTGTGTCGATTTGGTCAGCGGGAGTCATGGTGGCAAAATCCACCACGCTGACGGGGTGGCGTGCTGACAAGGTTTGCGCAAGTTGGTCAAGATTGCTGATTGAGCGACGGGTTGAGCCACCACCCGGAATTTCCGCCGCACCGTCAGTGTAGAACGACGAGGGTGCGCGACGGTCGATGATCGTGATCGCGCTCCGGTCGGCTACCGGGGGCATGAACTTCTCTCGAAACGCGGCCAACACCCGGGTGAATCGCTCCGCATCAATCGAAATACCCTCTTGACCGGCAAAAGCGTCCAACTGAATGTGCTTGTCCCAGAATCTGCGCGGTCGTTCCGGAGCGAAATCTTCTCGTGGCACCCTCGTAAATGCGTCGGGACCACAAACGAAGTCGAGCCAGCCGTTCATCGGACCACAGTCCCGAACCAGATAGCCCTTCCCCGCAATCCCACGGGTCACATCGAGTTCGAACAAGGGCAACAAGTATTCAAGCGTGAAGTGATAGAAATGCTCGACGCTTCCGACGCCTGGTCCCGGTCGGAGGAATGTCGCCATCACACTCCCCTTTCACAATCTGCCGAATAGGTTTCGAGAAGTAGGGCGAGCGGGGCTTGAACCCGCGACCGACGGATTATGAGTCCGCTGCTCTAACCAGCTGAGCTATCGCCCCGAGAACTCCAGCCTACCGAGCGCGGAAAGTGACTGCGGTATTCGTGATGCCTTCCGTTTCAGTAGGATGCGGATAAAATTGGGCATGGCTCTTTGGGCTGACCGGTCCCTGACCGAAAAGGACAGTATCGATGCACATCCATGACGTCGTTGTCGTTGGCGCGGGACTCGCAGGTTTGAGTGTGGCTCGTGACCTAGTTGCAGCGGGATCTGACGTTGTCGTTACCGAGGCGCGAGCTCGTGCCGGCGGTCGCGTTGAACAGACATCGACCGCGGATGGACGCTTGGTTCAACTGGGCGGCGAGGTGATCGGCGATTTTCACACCTCCTATCGACAGCTTGTTGCCGAGCTCGGATTGACTATCGTTCCGAGTTTCACCGATATTCCCGGCGAGTCGACGTGGTTGATGCGCCACGGGGTTTTCCGCGGTGACGACATGCCGTGGATGTCGACAGCCGATCGCACCGTGTATCACCGATTGAACACGACCTTTGCCAATATGGCCGCGGGACTCAATCCCGACGACCCCTGGTCTCACCCCGATGCGGTTGCGCTAGACCGAATGTCCGTGGGCGAATGGTTGCGTTCTGAGGGCGCGTCACAGGATGTTTTGCGCGCTATGGAAACGCGGACTTTCGGCCTGGCCGAGGACTCGATCGAGCGGCGTTCGCTACTCGCGGACCTCCGCAAAGAGGCAGCGGCAGGCGCCCATGGTTTCTATGATTACGACGTGTGGGAGAGTTCGAAGGTGCTGGAGGGTTCGGCGACGGTGGCCCTCACCATGGCGGAAGACCTAGGTCACCGGATTCACTACTCGACACCAGTGATGTCAATCGACATCAAACCAGAGAACTGCCGTGTCACAGCGGTGTCGGGGGAAACCTTTCGCGCCCGGAATGTGGTGTCAGCACTACCCGCTGGGCCACTCCGTGACCTCCGCATCACCGGTGTCAGCGACGAGCGACTCGATTCGCTTCACCGCCAACAGCACGCGCCCGCGGTCAAGTATGTGCCAGTTTACGAGACATCTTTCTGGGAAAGTCAGGGACAGAACGGAACCGGCTACTTCGAGAGCGCAATCCTCGGAGGAACCTGGGTGCAAAACGATGGCATCATCTCTGCTCTCGTTCCCGTCGACCGCCTCGGAGCCTACAACGCGCTTCCCCCCAATCGACGCGCCGCGGCGCTTCGGGACGAAATGGTCCTCGCCTACGGGGACGCCGCCGCGAACACCCAAGCTGAATACATCCGAAACTGGGGTGCGGACCCGTGGACGCAGGGATACATCACATCCTGGCGACCGGGCGAACTCACCGCGATGGGGCCCCTCCACGGTTCCCACGAGCCGCCCTTTTGGGTTGTCGGTTCCGATCAGTGGGTCTGCGGATACATGGAGGGGGCCGTCCGAACCGGCCGCCAAGCGGCACAGTCGATTCTCGCCCGATAGGTCGGCGTTCGCGATTAGTTTCCGCGGTAAATCTGCTCGAACCGGTCGAGTGTGTTGTTGATGTCGTGGTCTGCGACGATCGCAAGAGATTCGCGTTGAAATGCCTGGTATTCGCTTTCTGAACTGTCCAGAATCCGGGCGATCGAGCCAGCGAGGCCGGTGATGTCGCGAGGCTCGTAGAGGAAGCCGTTGTCACCATCGTGCACGAGGTGCGGCAGTGCCATCGCGTTCGCAGCGACGACAGGAAGGCCGCTCGCCATCGCCTCCATTGTCGCAATCGACTGCAGTTCGGCGATAGAGGGCATCACGAACACGGCCGCCTCGGACAGGAGGGTTCGTAGCGTCTCGTCGTCGACGTGCCCGCGGAATTCGACACGGTGTGCAATCCCCCTGTCCCGGGCGATTTTCTCCAGTCGGCCGCGGTCGTCACCCGACCCCGCAATGACAACCCGCAACGAACCGTCGGGGAATCGCGTCAGCGCGTACAGCAGTTCGTCGATGTGTTTTTCCTGTTCGACTCGACCGAGGAACAGCGCGTACGGATCGTTGCGCTTTCCCATAATCGGTCGATAGTTGCTGATGTCGAGCCCGCACGAAATCGCGTGCACGCCGCTTCGCTTAACAGCGCGTTCGAGATAGTCGGCAGCTTTTCGCGTCGGGGTCGTCGCTTCGTCGACCATCGCGTAGGTTTTTCTCGCCACCGCCCACAGCCGCCGAATAAGCCAGTCCACGCCGAACTGTGGGAGGGGCAGAAACTGTGCGGCGTTCTCGGGCATGAAGTGGTTGGTCGCCACGATCCGAATACCCTGGTCGTGCGCTTCGCGGGTGAGCCCCCAGCCGACGTTGATGTGGGATTGGATGTGGACGACGTCGGGTCGAACTTCCTCCAGAATCGCGCGCGCGTCACGTCGAACCTCCCACGGCAGCGCAAAACGTGCCCACGGATGGTTGAACCACTTCCACGAACGCAATCGATATACCTCGACCTCTCGGCCGTCGTACACCTCGATGCGCTTTCCGAACTTCTCATCGGGTGACGGCGCAACGATGACAACTCGGTGGCCGCGACCAATGAGCCCCACCGTGAGCCTCTCGGCGAATTTGGCCGCACCATTGACATCGGGCGGAAAAGTATCCGCGCCGATGAGGATGGTGAGTGGGCTGCTCGTCACGATGAGGCTTTAGCGGTGTGTTTGGGGGTGATGACGGGCGAGCAGGACCACACCGATGATGGAAATCAGACCTCCCACCGCGAGCCCACCGAGGGCGAACGGCGGGAATCGGTCCGCTTCCCCCATCACCGTAATCGCGATCGCCACTGCCACCAGCGGGTCAATCACGGTTAATCCGGCAATCACCAGGTCGGGTGAACCGACCGAGTACGCGGTCTGCACGAAATAGCCACCCAATACGGCGGCAATCACAAGCCCGACGAAACAGACAATCATGAATCCGTCAATCTGGTTCGATTGCCAGCGATTGATGAGGACCTTGGCGATGGTGACGACGAAACCGTAGAGGGTTCCCGCCGCAACGATGTAGAACATCGCGCGCAGCCGCTGACGGAAGAAGACAAAGACTCCGCCGGTTAGCACGATGACGACGACGAGCATCCACATGATGAGCAGCATCTGGCCGTCCGTGAGCGCACGCTCAAACGCGTAAATTGCGGAAAAGGAGACAAAGATTGCGATTCCGATGACCGCGAGGGCGATACTGCCCTTCACCCGCGCGTTCGAGGCAATTCCATGGACTCGCGAGTTGATCACGTTCGTGAGCACCATCGCGACGACACCGAGGGGCTGCACCACGATGAGCGGAGCGAATCCGAGGGAGACGAGTTGAATCACGATAGCGAGAGCCAACAGAACTGTTCCCAACACCCACGATGGGCGTCGAAGCAACAGAGTCATCTGACCGAACGACAACCCCGCCCTCGAACCGTCACCGTGCGAACCTTCGACCTTCGAAACTCCTCGGTGTTGAAGTTGCGCCCCGATTGACAGGAACACGGCACCGAGCAACGCAATCGGAATCCCGATGGCTTGGTAGGGGGTCAGAGATATCTGACCGACCAGATTCGACAATTGGTCGTTCATCCTTCTAGGGTAACGACATTAGGCTGAACGGATGCGAATTCGCGAGATTGTGATCACGGGTGAACCCGTTTTGCATCGCCCCGCCGCTCGGGTTGAGCGTTTTGACGACGATCTGAAGGACCTCGTCACCGACATGTTCGCCACGATGGAACTCGCTCCCGGTGTGGGTCTTGCCGCACCGCAAATCGGTAAAAACCTGGCGCTGTTTGTTTACGACTGGGTCGATGAAAACGACCAACAACATCGCGGTGCCGCCATAAACCCGACCATCATGCTCGAGCCGCTTTCGGTCGATCCGCTGGACGAGTACGAGGATTCGGAAGGGTGCTTGTCTGTTCCCGGCGAGCGTTTTCCGTTGCGACGGAGCGACCGGGTCACCCTCACTGCGTCGGACATCGATGGCCACGAGTTCACGATTGAGGCGGAGGGCTGGTTAGCGCGAATTTTTCAACACGAGTACGACCACCTGCTCGGAATTCTGTATGTCGATCGGCTCGTCGAACCGTATTTCGCCGACGCAACCGCTGCAATTCAGCGCGAAGGCTGGGGAAAACCCGGTTTTTCGTGGTTACCCGGTCGTGACCACCTGGAAGGCTAACCGGCCCACCCGAGCAGGCGCAGGATTCCGGCAACCGCAGCGGCACCCACCACCACGAGGATGAAGGGTGCTCGAAAGCGCAGCATTCCCGCGGCCACAAGCACGGCGGCGAAGCGAGCGTCCAGAGCCACGGTTTCCCCCGTGGCCACGGTTTGCGTGACCACGAGAGATGCCAGCAGAGCGACAGTCAGCAAATCGCTCACGCGCTGAATCCGCGGGTGAGCGGCTACCGACGCTGGGACGAGGTAACCCGCCAGCTTCGTTGCCAACACGATGGCCGACGCAATCAGGATGGCGGTCCAGGTGGTCACGGTTTCGACCTACCCGCCACGAGTGAGAGGACGAGACCCGTCGCGGCCGCGACCAAAATCGGGATACCCGGCGGGAGCGTGGGCACGGAGATAACAGTCACTACGGCCGCTACCGCCGCGATGGCAACGGGCTGACGCGCCTGAATGCGGGGCCACAACAACCCTAGGAACGCAGCGGCCGCGGCGGCATCCAGTCCCCAGGTTTTCGGATCACCGAGGGCATCTCCCAGGACGGCGCCCAGGGCGGTCATGAGGTTCCACCCGACAAATATGGCTGCACCCGTCAACCAAAAACCGCGTCGCTGTTCGCGGGGTTCGGTTTGGGCAATGGCGACCGCCGTGCTCTCGTCGATCGTCCAGTGACCCGCCAACAGCCTCTTCCACAAACCAGCCCCCACTACCGCGGACATCCGGACGGCATACAGTCCGTTACGAATACCGAGCAGTCCGGCTGCGGTGATGATGCTGGGACCCGCCGCGCCCGCCGCGACGAGCCCGATGACGGCGAACTGCGAGCCGCCCGAAAACATGAACAGTGACAGCACCTGCGTTTGCCAGAAATCGAGCCCGGACGCCACCGCCAACGCGCCAAAGGAAATGCCATAAAGCGAGACGGCTCCGGCTACCCCCAAGGACATATTCACCGTTGCGCGAACGGCGGGGGCCATCACGATTGCGGCTCGTCCGACTTCGGATCGGTCGCGTATCGGAGCATCGGGAACGACACCGACACGTTAAAACCGACACCGGCAACACGTTGAGTGTGAACCACGCCGTCAAATGCCTTGGCGCGGCTTGTCATCTCCAAAAGGCCGCGGCCGGTCGTCACCTCGATCAACGCATCCTGATCACTCTCGATCGTGACGGGTTTCGGCGGGGTTTCACCGGATTTTCCCGCGCGACGATGGGCAGCACGTTCGCCATCGTCGTTGATGGAAATCGACAGTCCGTGCGGACCCCACGTAAACATCACGTCGACCTGTGTGCCCGCTCCGCCGTGTTTCTCGGAGTTTGCGATCGCTTCCGTGACAATTCGGAAAACCGCCAGTTCGGCGGATTGAGAGAGAGCGAATCGCTCGCCCGCCTCTTCGAAATTGACAATCAACCCTTTGTCTTCGGCTTCGCTGAAAAGTTGGGTAAGCGAGTCCAGTGCGGGCCAATCGCCGAACGTGGCGTACCCCTGTTGTGCGATATCCATTGCGCGGCGCATGTCGTTGAGCGCCTGGCGAGCCGTATCGACCAGAACGCGGGAATGCCGTTTGAGAGCGGTTTTGTTCTCGAGGGACTGAAAGGCGGACCCTTCTGACCGGGCCACGATGTCGACCAGTGCACGAGCAACGATCGCTTGCTGTTCGTGAATCATGCGGAGTCGATCGGACAATTCCGCCGCCCGAAGGGCGGCTTCGGACTGCGAAACGGACGGCGTGGCGGATAGGGATACTCGGGAACGGGGGCTCGCCGTGCCGCGCGACCGGCGAAAAAAGGCGAACGCGGCGGCACAAGCCGACAGCGCAATCACGAGAAGCACCGTGTCCAGTAACGACCAGGTGCCCATTGGTTCTCCTTGGAGGTGATTCTCCGAGCGCGATGCCCTTGGTGAAGTGGCTCCCCGACTTGGACTCGAACCAAGAACCTATCGGTTAACAGCCGATTGCTCTGCCAATTGAGCTATCGAGGAAGGTGACCCCACTATACCAAAACTCTTGTCATCAATAGCCCGCGCGGGTGTCCACGAGGCCGAGGAACGCGTTCCCCGAGAGGAACGAACGAACGTTGCTTTCGATGCGTGAACCGAGCAGGTGCGCGGTCATCAGCGGGGTGTCGGCCGCGTGGGAGGTGATGACGCATCGGGGCTCCTGCCAGAGCGGGTGGTCCGCCGGCAGAGGCTCTGGTTCGGACACATCGAGTCCCGCTCCCCACAATCGGTCGTCTCGAAGAGCTGCGACCACGGCATCCTGGTCGAGCAGCGCACCGCGAGCGATATTGACGAGTACGGCGTGTGCGGGCATGACCTCGATCTGTGCGCGCCCGATGATGTGTCGGGTTTCCGACGTGGACGCCGCCGCGAGAACCACGACGTCGGCACTGGGAAGAACTGAATCCAACTCCGCCGAGGTGACGGTGCGATCCGCACCGGCGAAAGCTTCCGCTGTTCGACGAACCACGGTGACCGAGACCCGAAAAGGCTCGAGGAGTCGGATAAGTTCGGCGGTGATTCCGCCGGCGCCAACCACCACGACGTGGTTTCCGTACAGCGACAAACCGGTTCGTTCCGTCTGCCAGTGAGCGTCTCGTGACTTGGAGGGGATTTCGCGCTGGAGTCCGAGGATAAGTGCGAGGGCGTGTTCGGCTACGGGCTCGCTGTAGGAGCCTTTCGCGGAGGTGAAAATCGGTGCGGTGTCGTGGTCCAACTCGGCGAAGAGATCCCGAAAACCGTCGACCCCCGCCCACGGCAGTTGCACCCATTCGATTGCGGGATGAGTGCGAAGAATGTCCGAGAGTTCGTCCCCTCTTTTCTCGCTGAGCCACACGAGACCTCGCGTATCGGCCGACAGCGGTGACACCGTTCCGCCGCCCGCGGTCACCGCGGCGACGAACAACGGGTCCTGCATCGGCTCGACGGCGATGAGGCCGGCCGTCGCCGAGCGCACGGTGCGGACGGATGACGAGCCGGGCAGGTCACGGTGTTGGTGCGGTCGATCGGGGGCCACGGGCATCGGGTCACTCCGTCCGAATCGAACGCCGGCGCGCTTCGAGTTCCATGATGCGCCGTTGAAGTTCGGTTCGCTCGGGTGCTCCGTCGGGGGTGCGCTGCAGGATGCTCTGGAAATCGGTCCGCTGTCGGACAATGTCGGCGACGATGAGTGTCGTCCCGACGTCCACCACATAAGCAGCTATATCGACGGCCGTCAGCCGCGCCTCCTCGGCGCGTCTCACCGTCGCCTGCTCCGGGGTTTCCGTCTTCGGCCTCGGCAGAACTGTCGGTCGAACCGGAATGTCCACCATAGCGAGTTCGGACACGAGCGGGTGCAGTTCGGGGTCCGACAATTCGATGACTCGCGAAATCCAGGTCGACGAGGCGAAGTCGGCGAAGGCCGCGATCATCGCGCCGTGAATCTGGCGAAGGGCGGGGTGGCTGAACTGGCACGCCATGATGTCGCCGGCAAGTGCGAGACCCATGAGTTCGGGATAGCGCAGCAGCGCAACCATCACGTCCCGTTCGCGCTCGAACGTCGGATTCGTACCGAGCGACGCAAACGTCCCGATGCTTCCCTGGTCCGACTCGACCTCGATGGTCACTCGGTTGTTGCTGGCCTGCATTGCCGCTCGGACATCAGCGGGTTCGACCCCCAGCCAGCCCGAAACCACGCGGACGTACCCGTCCACCATCGAGCGGTCTTT
>CAMDKN010000008.1 GCA_945901035.1 Gulosibacter massiliensis
GAATTCACTCTCCCCGACGCGTCGGGGGCTCACCACTCTCTTTCCGAGTTCGATGGAAAGAACGTCATCGTCTACTTTTACCCCAAGGCGATGACTCCCGGCTGCACGACGCAGGCCTGTGATTTCCGCGACAACATGGCCGCGTTCACGGGCAAGAACTACGTCGTGATTGGGATTTCACCCGACCCCGGCAAAGACCTCCAGAAATTCGCCGAAGACGAAGACCTTCCGTTCCTCTTACTGGGTAACGAGGACAAGTCCGTGCTCAAGGCCTACGGTGCGTTCGGAACCAAAAACATGTACGGCAAAGAGGTCCAGGGCGTCATCCGCTCGACGTTCGTCATCGACGGTAGCGGTGTCATCACCCACGCGCTCTACAACGTCAAGGCCACCGGCCACGTCGACATGTTGCGCGAAAAGCTCGGGGTCTAAACGACCGCCGTATTGAACAGCGAGCCGATGGCGAAGGTCACCGCAAGGGCGGCCGAACCACCGATCACGATTCGAACAACCGACTTCCACATCGAACTTCCCCCCAGATAAGCACCCGCTGCTCCGGTCGCCGCAAGAGCGACAATCGACGCAACGATGGTGAGGGTCAGTCGCCAATCGGGTGCTGCCAGAATTGTCGTCAAGAACGGCAGTGCGGCCCCTGCGAGAAACGAGCCGGTCGACGACAACGCCGCGTGCCACGGGTTCACGATGTGCAGCTCAAGAATGTTCAATTCGGCTTCAAGGTGGGCACGAATCGGGTCGTGGTCCGTGAGCTCTTGGGCCACCTTTTTGGCCGTAATCGGGCTCAGGCCCTTGTGTTCGTAAATCGCCTGCAGTTCCGACAGTTCCTCGTCGGGGTGGTCCACCAGTTCCCGCTTTTCTTTAGCGATGAGCGACAACTCGCTGTCCCGCTGGCTGCTGACCGAGACGTACTCGCCCAGTCCCATCGAAATCGAACCGGCGGCGAGGCCCGCGACGCCCGCAATGAGAATCGCGTTGGTGTCCGACGTGGCGGCCGCGATTCCCACGAGCAGCGCGGCGATGGACACAATCCCGTCGTTCGCTCCGAGCACTCCCGCCCGCAACCAATTCAACCGAGCGATGTGCGGTCCGCGGTGGGGCTCAAACGGACTCATGGAATATTCGGTCATAGCGCTAATCCAAGCAACTCCCGCGAGGAAAATCTAGAAAGGCGAACCTTACCTGCGGCACAGTGCGGGATCGATCGGCGCCGGTCCTGCGCGCACAGCGAATCGAAATTATTCTTCGGGGTTCAAATGACGCGAGACGTCGCGGTTGAACAGCATCAACACTGTGACTACCGTAGCCGGCACAATCAAGGCGAGAGCCAGTTCCCATCGTGGTTCGGTGCCCTGTGCCGATGCGATTCCAATCCCGATGACCGTCATTTGCCAGACGATGATGGCGCTGCGCGTCGACGAGGCCCCGCGCACAAACCACACGATCGCGGCCGACATCGCAGCCGCGGACGCGACAATCATGATGTCGAGGAAAATTGCTCCGGCCAACGAATTCGAGGGCTGGGTGATCGTGTCGATGATGAAAATCACACCGACGCCCCAGAGCCCGAGGGTTTGAAGTCCCAGAATCGCGGCGGTCACCACGACGGGGAACGTCCAGCGGGATTTGCTCACACACCGATTCTCTCAAAAAACCCTTGACCAGAAGCCCTTTTCGTGAGAACCTGTTAGAAGTTAATGTTCGCGCCCGATGATGCGTGCGGTTGATAACACTTCCTGTCCCACCAATTCGCCTAAATTTTGGCGTTCGCCGGCCCAAAAACGTGCCGACACTGTATGAAGGAGACCCCCATGGACTGGCGCGATAAATCCGCTTGCCTCACGGTCGACCCGGAACTGTTTTTCCCCGTCGGCAACACCGGCCCCGCCCTCGACCAAATCGAAAAAGCAAAACAGGTTTGTGCACAGTGCCCGGTCATCGAAAACTGCCTTCAGTACGCCATGGACTCCAACCAGGATTCCGGCGTGTGGGGTGGACTGAGCGAAGACGAACGTCGCGCGCTCAAGCGCCGTGCCGCTCGCGCACGTCGCGCGTCCTAGAGGCCGTAATTCGAATCGCCCCTTCGGGGGAGATTCGTCATTTAACTCCGGTCGCCACGGCAACGTAACGCAACGGGATGTCAATCGAAACCACGGTCCCGCCGTGAGCGCCGTTCGCCCAGTCGATTTCGGCGGTCAGTTCATTTTTCACGAGCGTCGTCACAATTTGAGTCCCGAGCCCTTGGCCGACCGTCGACAGATCGATTCCGCGCCCATTGTCCATCACCGACACTTTCAAATGGTCCACCGAACGCTCGGCGCGGATGACAACCGATCCTCCGTCGGTATCGGGCAATCCGTGTTCGACTGCGTTGGTGATCAGTTCTGTGAGGACAACGGCAAGAGGGGTTGCGAACTCGCTCGGCAAAAATCCGAATTGGCCCTCGATAACCGGACGAATCGTGGGTCCGCCCGTGTTCGCGACCTCGGCCGCGAGCGGTGCTACTCGAGCGGCAACGTCGTCGAAGTCCACCGACTGAGCCAACCCCGAGGCCAGAGCATCGTGGACGACGGCGATCGCTTCAACGCGGCGCATCGCTTGGGATAGAGCGTCTTTCACGTCGGCGGTTTTCGTGCGCCGAGATTGAATCCGCAACAGTGACGCCACGGTTTGCAGATTGTTCTTGACCCGATGGTGAATCTCGCGAATCGTGGCGTTTTTGCTCACCAACTCGCGTTCTTGACGACGCAAATCGGTGACATCGCGCAACAGCAAAATCGCGCCGATTCGCTCGCCGTCCTGTCGCAACGGAATGCCGCGCACCACGGTCGTCATCTGACCGACCTGGAAGTCGGCTTGCCACGGCACTCGCCCACCGATGACCATGGGCAGCATTTCGTCCGCCGCGAGTTCCTGGGTGTTTCCCAGGCGAGTCACCACCTCGACGAGGTTCGTCCCTTCCATCGGCGTCGAATACCCGAGCCGGTTGAAGACGGACAGCGCATTGGGGCTGGCATACGTCACTGTCCCCTCGGGATCCAGTTTGATGAGGCCGTCCGACGCACGCGGCGCACCCAGTTTGGGAAGTTCGCGTTGGGACGGATCGGGGAAATCCCCCGCGGCGATCATCGAATAAATCTGTTCCGCCGATTCGATGAACGATTGAGACTGCCGGTTGGTCGGATTCCCCGAAACGAGGGTGTGCCGAGTGAGCACCGCGATGGGGGCAGAACCGCCGCTGCGGCGAATCGGAATCGCGCGGACCTGCGTCGCTGTTTCGTCGAACCAGATCGGTTCGGTCGGTTCGACCATCGTTCCGCGACGTTCGCATTCGTCGACCAATTTTTCCCAGGTGTCACTGATCAGCGTTCCGACGATGTCGCGATAAAAAACGGTGCTCGCGGTGCTGGCGCGAAACAGCGCGACCGCGACCCACGCATTGTCCGTCGTTCGCACCCACATCGCGATGTCGGCGAGGGACAGGTCAGCGACAATCTGCCCTTCCCGGACCAAATCCTGCAGCCACTCCACGTCGACGGGGTCCAGATTGGCCCGCTCGGCGACGATCTCGGAGAGGGTGAGCATGGGTCAAGGTTACCGCCGCCAGCGGGACCGTCGCGGTGGGTTCACCGTGAGACCGACGGTGCGGGCAATTGCGCGCCATGGTCCCGGCTGGGTTCGCGCTCGACCGAGTGCATCGTCCACACCGCGACGGGAATCAGCTGGAATCGATGCGCTCACACGATGCTCAGTGAACCGGTGAATTACACCCGTGGCGTCGCCGCCGTCACCCCGAGCGACGCGATTCAACACAAGGGTGGGTGACGCGCACAAACCCTTGATTTCGTCGAGCCCTCGAATGATCCGCGAAACACCGACCGCGTCGGATGTGCCGACCGCGACGACCGAGTCGGCCAGTTGCAACACGACGCGGGTGGTCCCGTCGCGCTGGGGTGCGTCCTCAATCCACTCGTTGTCCTCCACGCCGAATCCCGCGTCCACGATGACGACGTCGAACAGCGTGGACAGAAGTCCGATGACCGCACGAGCCTTCGGGGGAGCGACCTCCGCCCAGCGCGACGCGCGGGGAAGTCCGGTCAAAACCGAGAACCGGACACCGTCCTGATTGACCTTCGCGCTAAGTCGTGCGACTTCGTCCGAGGTCAGTTCGCCGCGACCGGCGAGGCGGCAGGCAGCGGCGAAACCCGGAGTGTCATCCACCAGATTCAGCGCTATCGCAATAGATGAACCGCGGGTGTCGAGGTCACACAGGACGACCGACAACCCCGACAGGGAACACACCGTTGCCAACGAGATTGCTGTCGTCGTTATTCCCGGTGAGCCAACGGGTCCCCACACTGTGATGACCCGTGCGGCGCTTGTTGTCGACGACTCGGACGGTGACTCTACCGGTGGTATTTGGTGGACGCTCCGCACCGCGGTCACTCCCGCCAACGCATCCGCCCAGGCGTGCATGCCGTCCGATTCGGCAATTGCGTAGATCCGACTGACGGATTCCGGACTCAACGTCAGTACTTCCTCGGTCAAAAATGCGACGCTGGCTTCGGACACCAAAACGTCGATGGGGTCGCTCGTGACGCGCGCAATCGCCTCGGGCACCGAGTCGACTCCCCATCGCACCTCCGCCCATTGCCGAAGAACGTCCAGATCCTCACGGCGTGACGACGGCCCCAGGATACCGACTGTGGTCACGGCGTCTCCCCTTCGGTTGCGACCATCATGTGCGACGAGCCAATCGCCGACAGCACTCGGTCAACTTCGAATGCGCCCACCAGTAACGTCAGTGCGGTGCCCCCGCCGAGCCCGCTCTCGACCACCCCCAGGACGATTGCGTTTCGCGCGACCGCGATGGGCGGTGACATTTCATCCGCGTCAACAGCCCAGAGTTCGATCGCCGAACCACGCACGATTGTCGTGGGTGGGATGATGCCGAGAGGGACGGAAACGCGCACTCGTGACTCAGGAATTGCTTCCAGCATCCGGGACGAGATCAATTCGCCATCACCGATGTCGACCCCCGCGACGCGGCCAATCACGTCCTCGGCGACGAGAACTGACCCCGGTGGTGTCGGACTGACACGCCCTTCGCGCAGGGACTCGGCGGTGATGATGGTTCCGGCGGGGAGAAAAGTCGCCGCCATCACAATCCGATTGCCCGGCGCGGAAGAACGAACGACGAGAGTGACTCCGACGACGCTCGCGACGATGAGAACCAGTCCGACGAGAGTCCGTGGGGTTCTGGTGAGGCGCTGCACGAGTGACCTGAAAAATGACATAGCACTTCCTTTCTGGGACCATCGTGAAATGTTCTGGCGGCGACCCGTCAGAGTTATCCCCAATTACGGGGAATCCCTCGCCGACCGAGTGCTCCGGTGGCAGGCTACGACCATGACCGATTGGCTGCTCTCCCTGCCCGATGTTGCCGAATCTCTCGGGTGCACACACGACGATGTGGCGACATTGATTGCGCGTGGGGATCTCGGGGTTGCCCCCGGTACAACGCGTCGCGTGGCCCACTCAGAACTTCGTCGCTTTGTCGCGCACATGCAGAGCAGCGCTCTCACGTTAGGGGTATCCCCGCTTTCCGTTCCATCCTTGATCGCGTCACAGCCGATTGGTGTCGGTGACGAGGATCACGCCGCACGCTGACCACGGCAGAACCACTCGCCCGCGATGGGTGGCCATCGACAGAGCGTCCCGCCACACGCCCGTGATTCGACCGGCGACCCCACCGCGGTCGTGCACAACGACGATGTTCGTGGCTCGGCGTTCGAGGTCTCGGAGGACCGCGCCGAACGGAACGAATTCAAAAAGTTGAGGGGCGAAACGACGACAACCGCACATTCCGTCCGCCGTGGCACGTTGGATGGCGTCGAAGTGAACGATTGCACGGTCGGGTGAGCCGCACAACACCCCGTCGACCCACATCATGCCGATTCGCCGAACGTGAAGTTGTTGGGTCACGCTGGTGGCGAAGACACTCAGCGGGTAGTCATGCACCAATTCGAGAAGTGCGTCGCGGAAGTGGAATTGGGCTCGGCGATTTCGGTCAACTTCTCGTTGTTCATCGAGAACGGCGTTTTGCACCTCCGCGTCCCACAGCGAATTCAGTCCTAAAAAATCTTGATTTTCAGCCATAGGTCGAAGAATATGGTGCACCACAAACATCCGTCAAGTTATCCACAGAATCGAGCAACCTGGCTCACGCTTTCGCAAACTGCGACAAGGTTGTCCCGTCGCGAGGCGCCGCCTCGGCGATGAACTCCTTCACTGGAAACGAGGTCAACCATGACGTCAACTGTTTCGTCCTCCGACAAGCCGCGACCGAATCGCTCGCAGTCCGTCGAGTTTTTTGACTCCCAACCCACCCCACGATCGGAACTGCCCGACCCCACCGCCACAATCGAGAAACTGGCTCTGCTCGGTTGCGAGATCATTGCGGGCGTCCGATCCGTCGAGCAGATCGGACGGTGGGTCACCGAGGATGTTTATCGAGTACTCGCCGAGCGGTCGGTTGCCGTCCGCCAAACCCGCGTCGGCGCTGAACCACGCCAACGTCCGCACATTTCCGTGGGACTCACCGTGGTGACCGAACCCCGTGACGGGGTCGTCGAAGGCGTAAGCCTTGTCCGCATCGGCCCGCGAACGCGGGCGATGTGCATTCGGCTCGAGGGTCTCGACCATCGCTGGCGCGCCAGTTCCCTGGCGCTCCTTTAGTTGTCGAGCGGCTGCCCGAATGCGCCCTTGGCGCCGGTGCCCTTGGCGGGAGGTTGTACCGGCCCTCTCCGCGGGCGCATGCGCTCGGTCGGTGCCGGTTGATCGCCCGATTGGCCGCGAATCGTGATGTCCCCGTCTTCGTTGGGGGCGGAATACGACAGTTCGGCCGTCGGCAACTGGACCGGGGCGATTGCCGGTGCCTGGACCTGCGTGACGCCTCCGGCGGGGACGACCTGAACGTCGAGGTTGAAGATGAACCCGACCGATTCTTCGCGAATCATGCCCATCATCGCCTGGAACATCGTGTAGCCCTCGCGCTGGTACTCGATGAGCGGATCGCGCTGGGCCATGGCCCGCAGCCCGATACCGTCCTTGAGGTAATCCATCTCGTAGAGGTGGTCGCGCCAACGGCGGTCGACGACCGACAGCACCACGCGGCGTTCCAACTCGCGAATCGCGCTCTCGCCCAATGACCCCTCGCGAATTCCGTATTGAACCATCGCATCGGAAATCAGTTCACGAATCACGTCCGCTGCGGTGATCTTGGACCCGTATTCGGCGAGCACCTCGTGAATCGAAATCGTGACCGGAAAAATCTGTCGCATCTCGATCCATAATTGCTCGAGATCCCAATCATCCGCATTACGAGCGCTGCCCGTGTTCTGGTTGACGGTTTCGGTGATGGACCGCTCGATGAACGACGTGACCTTGTCCTTGATGGATGCGCCATCCAGAATCTGGCGGCGATCTCCGTAGATGGCTTCACGCTGGCGGTTCAGCACATCGTCGTACTTGAGCACGTTCTTTCGAATTTCCGCATTACGCGCTTCGACTTGAGACTGGGCGGACTGAATCGCGCGCGACACGAGCTTTGATTCGATCGCCATGTCGTCGTCCCCCGCCCGCTTCATGATGGCCGCGGCGGCGCCCGAGTTGAACAAGCGCATCAGATCGTCTTCGAGCGACAGATAGAAACGGCTTTCGCCGGGGTCGCCCTGTCGGCCCGATCGACCGCGCAACTGGTTGTCGATGCGCCTCGATTCGTGGCGCTCGGTACCGAGAACGTACAGACCTCCCGCGGCGACGACCTTTTCCGCCTCCACGGCGACTTCGGACTTCACGGCCGCGAACACCTCGTCCCAACGGGCTTCGAATTCTTCCGGGTTGTCGTTGGGGTTCAGTCCGGACTGGTGGAGTTTCGTCACCGCGATAAATTCCGCGTTCCCGCCGAGCATGATGTCCGTTCCGCGGCCCGCCATGTTCGTCGCGACCGTCACCGCACCGAACCGGCCGGCTTCGGCCACGATGGCGGCTTCCCGAGCGTGATTTTTCGCGTTGAGAACTTCGTGCTTGATTCCCCGCTTGGCGAGGAGTTTCGACAACATCTCGCTCTTTTCCACCGACACCGTTCCGACGAGAACCGGCTGCCCTTTGTTGTGACGGGTCGCAATATCCTCCACCACCTGGCGATACTTCGCGGTCTCCGATGCGTAAATCACGTCCGACTGGTCGATCCGAATCATGGGCCGGTTCGTGGGAATCGGGACGACACCGAGTTTGTAGGTCGAACCGAATTCTGCCGCTTCCGTCTCAGCGGTACCCGTCATGCCCGACAACTTCTCGTACAAACGGAAATAGTTCTGCAGGGTCACTGTGGCGAGCGTCTGGTTTTCCGCTTTGACGTCGACGCCCTCTTTGGCCTCGATCGCCTGATGAATTCCCTCGTTGTATCGGCGGCCCGACAGGATACGACCGGTGTGCTCGTCCACGATGGACACCTCGCCGTTCATGACAACGTAGTCCTTGTCGCGGCGGAATAATTCTTTGGCCTTGATCGAGTTGTTGAGGAACGAAATCAGGGGAGTGTTCACCGATTCATACAGGTTGTCGATACCGAGATGGTCTTCCACTTTGGTGATGCCCGCCTCAAGCACGCCGATGGTTCGCTTTTTCTCGTCGAATTCGTAGTCAATATCGCGAACGAGTTTTTCCGCAATCTTGGCAAACTCGCCGAACCACCGATTGGCTCCGTCCGATGCGGGACCGGAAATAATCAGTGGCGTCCGGGCTTCGTCAATCAGGATGGAGTCGACCTCGTCCACGATGGCAAAGAAATGACCGCGCTGAACCATATCGGGCCGCTGCCACGCCATGTTGTCGCGCAGGTAGTCGAAACCAAACTCGTTGTTCGTGCCGTAGGTGATGTCCGCGTTGTATTGCTGGCGGCGAACCTCGGGGGATTGATTCGAGATGATGCATCCAACCGTCATACCGAGCGTTCGGAAGATGCGACCCATCAATTCGGACTGGTACGACGCGAGGTAGTCGTTGGTGGTGATGATGTGAACCCCCCGCGACGGAATCGCGTTGAGGTATCCGGCCAGGGTGGCGACGAGCGTCTTTCCCTCGCCGGTTTTCATTTCTGCAATGTTCCCCAGGTGAAGTGCCGCCCCGCCCATGATTTGAACGTCGTAGTGGCGAAAACCCAGGGTCCTTTTGGATGCTTCGCGCACCGCGGCGAAAGCTTCGGGCAGAAGGTCGTCGAGAGACTCGCCGCCAGAATAACGTTCCCGGAATTGGACCGTTTCATCGCGCAATTCCTCGTTCGTCAGTTTCGAAAAATCATCTTCCAGAGAATTGACGACATCGGCGTAACGCTTCAACTTCTTGAGGATTGCACCTTCACCCGCGCGTAGGACTTTGTCCAGAAGATTGGCCACTCGTCACTCCGTTTCATCGTGCAATACGGACTACACATCTCCGTATCGGCGTAGCACTATTCTACGGCGAAACGATTTCGGGCATCACGACGGCGGCAGTCGCCCCGCCCGCACGGGGGCGGGTGAGTAACGGGCACTCGCAAGGACAACGACCCCGACCACACGGAGTCCACACTCGCAACACGCGGCGATTGCCGCGTCCACCGATGCGCCGGTGGTCACCACATCGTCGACGATCACAACACGTGTGCCCACCGCGGGGCGTCGGGCGGCAAGATGCATCGTGCGAACCCGTCGCTCGTCTCGGTGCCGACCGCGTTGCGACCCCGCGTCGTCCATGACGAGACAGTCGGCGATTGGCATTCCCGTCGCGCGGGCCATCAGGACTGAGAGTCCGTATCCTCGAGCACGGAATCCGGAACGCGAGGAGGGCATCGGAATGACCACCGCGTCGCCCAACGGGCGTATTGCCGAGCGAAGCGGGGTGCCGAGCCGCCGAATAATCGCGTGCGCACCCCGGTGCTTTGCGGCCAGGATCGCCGACCGGAGTCCGCCTCGATAGTCCCCCAGGGCGACTAGAGGCACGCCCCACGCTGTGGCGGTGTGGCGGGGTTCGGCGGTCCATTGATGAACACAGCGGTCACAGGCCACCGTGCCCCACTGACCGCACGCGACGCATCGGGCGTCGAAGATACCGTCCATCAGATTCACGGTGTCAGCCTGTTCGGACGACGGCCTCCGAGTAACCCCCGCGAACGTTGCGGTGGACAAGTCGAACTAACGCTGGGTTGCCAATAACTCGGCGGGGGTCCCCGTCGATTGCCAGCCGGTTCCGCGTGATTTCCAGAGCTGTCCGTTCTGAGCAATGACAACGAGCCCCGATGTACCCGCGTTGCCGCCGGAAATGCGAACTGGGTTTTGCGGCTGACCGAGCAGACTTGTCCCACCTCCGACAGTCGCCACTTCGACGTGAACCACGCCGTTTGTGGTTAACAACACCGCCACGTGGGTTGCGTCCGACCATGCCAAATCCAGGATTGAATCCGCCACGACAGACAGTTGTCGGAATCCGCTCACGCCCGTCGGGCGATTGTCTTCGTCCACCGCAATCGCCCCGACAAAAACCGCACCTCGCCCACCGTCGTTTACCGCGATGGCGACTCGCGAATCCTCACGCGACACCTCCAGTCCGACCACTTGAGCCGAACGCGGCCACGGACCTGTGAACGTAAATTGGGGCCTGCCGGAAAGGATCGACACTCGGTGCGGGGTCTCGGGTGCCACCCACCACACCGATCGGCCCCCGCCGATTTGCGGGTCAACGCTGCTGGGTTGTGTCGAAACCTGCTCGGTCCGCTCTCCGACCAGAAAAACTCCCTCGCGTGTTCCGACGGCAGCGGTGTCGGTGTCGGCGTCGTAAGAGAGTGACGTCGGGCTGAGCCCCACGATTTGGCGATCGATGTTCTCGAGTGGCACGACGTCGAGACCATCCGAATAGCCGACTTCCCCGTCATAGACAATGAGCGGCCGATCATCCACGCGCGGATTTGATTCGACCCCGGGAATCGCCGAAACCGCCAACATGATGCGATTGACGGACAGTACCGACGAGGAAATCCCGCTCAGTTGGCCCAAACTCACACCGAGCTGTGACAGCATGTCCCGCTGGTCCTTCGTGGAGGCTTGTTGGACCGCATCGGTCACATCAACTGTCGCCCTTCCGCGCTCCACTTCGACCGGGGCGACGGCGAGTTCCGAACCGAGCGGGAAAGCGGTCGATGCATTGGGCAGATATTCCGATGGTCCGGCAATCGTGGCCCGGGCTACCGCGGTGACCGGATCGCCGAGTCGGGCGAAGATGCGAACATCCGGGATGAATGCGGTTCGGTCGTGATTGTAGAAATACACCGTGTATTCGTCATACGCCGATTCGAACGCGACCTCAGTCAACACGGTGAGGTCGGGCACCCCGTTGAGTCTCCACTCCCCGTCGACTCGGGTGAAACCGAACTCCCACGTCGACACGGAACTGGTCGGTGCGATTTGGTAAACACCCCTCTCATCGACGCGAGCGGACACACCGGCGGAAAAGGAGAGCGTTGTCTCGGACAACGTTTCGACCGATGCATAAACGCCCCGCACGACCGTTTCGCGCATCGGATTCCAATTCACCGCGGCGGAGTCGGCCAAAAAACTGCGGGCGATTCGATAGTTACTCTGCGGCGATGCGCCGGCCGCGATGAATCCGTCCAGAATTTCGCGCTGGCTTGCACCCTCCGACGGTCCCGCTGGCAGATAATCGACCTCAGCGAGAATCTCTACTCCGATGGGCCCACCCACGAGAACCGGCCCGCTCACCGGCAGACCCGCACACCCCGCCAGCAACAAGACCGCTACGACCATCCCCAATCTACGCATCATCGACTCCCGTGACCGGCGGTAATCCGAGCGGGGAAATCGGTTCGAGCGTGCCGTCGCGAGGGAGAGTCAGGCGAAAACATGCGCCATCGCCGGGTTCGGCCCACACGTCGATTACGCCATCGTGAAGTGTTGCGTAGCCCAACGCAATCGCCATCCCCAGCCCGGTTCCACCCGATTGGCGTTGCCGTGAGGGATCGGCACGCCAAAACCGGTCGAAGACGCGAGCGGTTTCCGTGGGTGACATCCCCACCCCGTAATCTCGCACCGCGATGGCGACCGCCGACGACGTCGAGTCAACCCAGACTTCAATCGGTTTACCCTCACCGTGGTCGATGGCGTTCGTCAAGAAATTGAGAACGATGCGACGGATACGACGCGCATCCAACGGTGTCGGTGAATGCCCCCCTGGAGCGTGCAGCGTGATCGTCGATCCCCGTTCCGTGGCCAAGGACGCCACCTGATCGATACAGGACTGCGCAATCGTCGCGGGAGCGACGGGTTCGAGTTCGAGTTGTGCTTCGCCCGCGTCATACCGGGACAGTTCCAACAGCTCGGCCAGTAGTTCTTCAAACGTCGCGATTTGACGGTTGAGGAGTTCCGCGGCTCGGGCAGAATCTTTGTCGAAGGTGTCGCGCCGGGCGAAGAGCATGTTCCCCGCCATCTTGATGGTCGTGAGCGGGGTCCGCAGTTCGTGGGACACATCTGACACGAATTGTTGTTGCAACGTTGACAGCGTCGCGAGGCGATTGATTTGTCCCGAAATCGACTCGGCCATGCGGTTGAACGACAGCGCGAGTTTCGCCGAAACGTCGCCGCCCTCCACCGCGATGCGCTCCTCGAGGTGACCGTCGGCAAATCGCTCGGCCGTGGCCGCGGTCGTCATGATCGGTTCGATGGAGCGCGTGGTGACCAACCAGACGATGAGCCCGGTGATGGCGACGAAAAACAGCCCTCCCGCGGCCAACGCGCTCTGAACGAATGTGAGATTAACTTCGACGTCAGCGAGGTTGTAGACCAGGACAAGGTCATAGCGCCCCGCCGTCGGCACATCGATGTTCGCACCGGTGACAATCCCCGGTGTCCCCGTCGGAAGCTCGACCGATTGGTAGTGCACGTTGCCGCGATCTGCGTGGATCGCGTCTTTCAGACCATCGCTCACGACCGCGATGGGGAAACCGACGGACGACGTGCTCGTCATCAATTGGTCGGTTGTTTGCCCCGGGGCTCGAAGAATCGCAAAACCGACCAGACCGGGCGAGTTGGTGGTCGCGCGAATCGTCGCTTGAACCGCTCCGTTGGCGCTTTCGACGTCGATCGAACCCTGGGCGTCAATCGCAACGTCCAATTGCGCTTGCACGGTTCCCGAAACGGCTTGGGTTTCGGAGACGATTTCAAGGCGACGCGTTTCGAACAGGTTTTGTTGGATGGTAAACGACAGTAACCACCCGATGAGAACGACCGCCACGAGGGAAAAACCCACGGAGACGGCGACCATCCGTAAGCGAAGGGATTCCCCCCACGCAGTTCTCACACGGCGAATAATTCGCAGCACAAATTTCATGCGGACTGGGTTTCACCCGCGCGATAGCCGACGCCTCGGACCGTAAGAACAATTTTGGGCTCGTCGACATCGAGCTCGATTTTGGAACGAAGCCGTTGAACGTGGACGTTCACCAGCCGCGTGTCCGCTTTGTATTGATAACCCCAGACTTGTTCCAGCAACATCTCGCGAGAGAACACCTCGGACGGCCGGGACGCGAGGGTGTGCAACAGTTCGAATTCGAGCGGCGTGAGCGAGATCGGCTGGCCATCCCTGGTCACCGTGTGTCCTCGCAGATCGATGACGATGTCGCCGACCGCGAGTGAACTTGACGACGTCGGCAACGGGCGCCTCATGCAGGCTCGAATCCGCGCGCTCAAAATTTTTTCGTTGAACGGTTTCTCGACGTAGTCGTCCGCGCCCGCTTCGAGACCGTGGACGATGTCCTGAGTGTCCGTTCGGGCGGTGACCATGATGATCGGGGTACCGGAATACTCGCGAATCGAGCGACACACCGCGATGCCGTCCATGCCCGGCAAATTGAGGTCGAGCAAAACCAGGTGCGGTTGGTACTCGTCGAAGGCCGCCAGCGCGTCAGTCCCGTTGAGCGCAACACGAGTGTCGTAGCCTTCGGCGCGGAGAAAAATGCCGAGAACCTCACCGATGCTGGGGTCGTCATCGACAATCAGGATGCGTGCGTGCACCAGACCCCCCTTCCATTCCGCTGTACCTATTGTGCTAACTCTGACGGATGATTGCGAGTGCCTCGTCCCGAACGGCCTCCATCACGCCCCGTGACCCGCCTTCGACGTTCAGTCGGAGCAGCGGTTCGGTGTTGGAGGGGCGCACGTTGAACCACCAAAACTCTCTGGTCTCGTCGGCGCGCGGTGGGAGGGAATCAACGCCTTCGGCATCCCCGCTCACCGTGAGCCCGTCGAGGGTGTCAAAGTTTCCGCGCCCGGCGAATGCCGTGCGCAAACGTTCGATGGCGGCCGGCACATCCGTCACGGTCGAGTTGATCTCTCCGCTCTGGGCATAGGGCGAAAAACGGGCCGAGATCGTGGATAACGGGTCGTCGTGAGAACCGAATTCCGCGAGAACGTGCATCGCGGCCAGCATTCCGTTGTCGGCCCCCCAGAATTCGCGGAAGTAATAGTGCGCGGAGTGTTCGCCACCGAAGACCGCGCCGGTTTCCCGCATCACGTCCTTGATGAGCGAGTGCCCGACGTTCGTTCGAACCGCGTGCGCACCCGCACCACGGATCACCTCGGGCACGATGAGCGATGTGATCAGGTTGTGCAAGACCGTCGGGGTCTCTTCGCCGAGTTGTCGAACGCGGGCAATTTCGCGCAATGCCACAATCGCCGCGACGGCACTCGGAGACACCGGGTCACCGTTTTCATCGACGACGAAACAGCGGTCGGCATCGCCGTCGAACGCGAGCCCGATGTCGGCGCGGTGCTCCACCACTGCCCGTTGAAGATCGACGAGGTTGGCGGGTTCAAGCGGATTCGCCTCGTGGTTGGGGAACGTTCCGTCCAACTCGAAATACAGCGGAATGATCTCGAGTGGGAGTTCGGGAAGTCCCGCGGAGGTGCCGAGGACGGCGGGCACGGTCAACCCGCCCATGCCGTTTCCCGCGTCAACAACGACGCGAAGAGGCCGAATCGCGGATAGGTCCACCAACGTCCGCAGATAACTGGCGTAGTCGATGAGCACATCGGTCGTCGTCGCGACACCGGGGTTGTCGACCACGGGGATTCCTGATTCCAGGTACTCCGTGGCCCGATCGCGAATGGCCGCCAGCCCCGTATCCAGACTGATGCCTTGGGCGTCCGCCCGAGAAAACTTGATGCCGTTGTAGGAGGCGGGGTTGTGGGACGCGGTGAACATCGCGGCGGGGGCACTCCACAAGCCCGAGGCAAAGTACGACTCGTCGGTCGAACACAAACCGACGTTGGTCACATTGGCGCCGCGATTGGTCGCACCGCGGATGAATGCCGCAACGAAACCGGGCGACGACTCGCGCATGTCGTGACCCACCACCACGGTGTGCCCGGCAACGCCCAGTTCGTCGACAAAACCCGCCGCGAGCGCTTCGACCACGTCATCGGTCAACTCGGTTCCAACCAGCCCACGGACGTCATACGTCTTCACAAATCGGGTCAAATCGGTGGCCATGCTCACCCTTCCATCGGTCTGTTTACGATACCGCACGAGGTTTCGTCCCGACGAGACAGCCTGTAGCCTCACCGGTTTGCGTCCGTCGGTTTAGGCTGGTGTCATGGACGTAGTTCGCCGAACCAGGAGTCGCCATGGCCGGTCGCCGCGATCCGACGTTCGGGGAATCGCCGCTGTCGGAGCGGGCGGACGTAACGTCGCCTTCGCGGACATCGCCAAAGACGTGGTCAATTACCTGTGCGACACTCAACCACGCCTCATGCACGACATCCACGTCGAGATGACCCTGTTACCCAGCAGCGAGCGTGCGGACGGAATACCCCGTCGCTGGACAGCGTTGCGCTCTGAACGTCGGGTAATCCTGTATCGATTAC